>NZ_JBHTLK010000430.1:0-2402 GCF_042678885.1 Saccharothrix hoggarensis | reverse complement strand
GATCGGCGCGGTCGGCAGGGTGCGGCCACGCGCGGGGGCGGCCGGGACGAGGCGGCGCGGCGCCGCGGTGGGCACGGCCGGGACGTTCCGGGTGACGGACCCGACGCCGAGCCCGTTGCCCACCTTGTTGACGACCGTCGGCAGGACGCCGGCGAACCGGGGGTCGCCCGCCACGCCACGGGTGACCTTGTCGGCGGCGTAGGGCAGCTTGCCGCTGATCGTCGGCAGACCCACCAGCGGCGAGGTGGCCTGGACCGGCAGGTCGGCCGCCGTGACGCCCGGGCGGCCCTTCATGGGCAGACCCGTCCTCGGCAGCACGGTGGTCGGCAGCTCCGACACCGGCAGCGTCGTCACGGGCAGCTCGGCGGTCGGCTGCTCGGCCCGCGGCAGCTGCGCGGTCGGCAGCTCGGCCGCCGGCAGGCCCGCCACCGGCAGGCCCGCCGTCGGCAGACCCGCGGTCGGCAGCCCCGCGATCGGCAGGTCGGCGTCCGCCGCCTGCACGTCGGCCAGCTGAGCCTGCGACACCGCGTACCGGGTCAGGCCCACGGTCCGCGCGACGTGCTGCGGCAGGCCGTGGATCGGCACGCCGCGCAGCTCGTCCAGGCTCGTCGCCTGCGGCAGCAGCCCGCGCAGCGCGACCAGGCTCGGCACCTGGGTGATGCCCAGCAGGCTGTCGACGCCGACCGGCAGGTCGATGCCCTTCACCTGGTCGGCCGACGACGAGGAGCGCGTGGTCTCACCGGTGCGCATCCGGCTCCGGTCGTCGGCGCCGGCGGTCGCGGTGCCGAGGAGCTCGATCGGCACACCCACCAGGCGGGCGAACGCCGAGGTCGGCAGGTCGGCGTCCCGGACGGAACCCGGACCCTTGCCGAAGGTGCCGGTGGTGCCGCCGGCCCGGCTCTCGGCCCGGCTGACGCTCTGCGCCGTCGCGAGACCGGCGGCGGAGACGGCGTCGCCGTGGGCCGCCGGCTCGACGCCCACGGGCGCGGTGAGCAGGTTGCCGGACCAGGCGGAGTCCTCGCCGGACGTCAGGTGACGCCCGCCGGCCACCAGGTCGGTGGCGCCGGACGACCGGGCCTCGCTGGTGCCCCCGGCGGTGGCGGCGTCGCCGAACACCTGCATCGGGACCACCGACTGGGCGGCCACACCGTTGCCCGCGAACGAGCCGCGGTCACCGGAGGTGAACACGTCGCCGCCCGCGCGGGAGCCGACCTCGTTGCGGCTCTGGGACTCCACGTTGCTGCCCGCGCCGACGGCGCTGCCGTACAGCTGCGGGGACGACGACTGGGGCGCCGTGAGCACGTTGCCCGAGAGGGAACCGTCGTCGCCCTCCGTGACGGCCGTGCCGCCGGACCGGGAGTCCATCGAGGTGGTCGTGTCGGACGAGCCGTTGCCGACGCCGACGACCGACTGGCCGAACACCTGCCCCGGGTTCGACGTCGGGACGTGCACGATGTTGCCCGACGCGGAGCCGGCCTTGCCGTTGGCCCGCGGCGGGTTGCCGACGTCGATCGTGGTGTCGCTGTCGGTGCGCGACGTCGGGTTGGCGACCGCGCCGCCCGAGTTGCCGAACACCTGGCCGCCGATCGCGGTCGGCGTGGACACCACGTTGCTGGACGCGGTGCCGTTGTCGTCGATGCTGTTCGCGGCGCGGCCCGAGGTGATCGTCTTCCGCTCGGTCATCCGGCCGGACGGCGTGCCCGCCGCGCCGACGCTGTTGCTGAACGCCTCCGCCGGCACGCCGATCGGGGCCTGCCCGATGTTGCCGGAGAGCACCGCGTCGTTGCCGGTGGTGCCGTTGTAGCCGCCCGAGGTCGAGGTCACCTCGTTCTCGCACTCGCCCTGGGCGATGCCGCCCGCGGTGGTGCCGTTGCCGCACAGGTCGGCCGCGCCCGCCGGCGGCAGGTTGGCCGAGTTCGCCGACAGCACGGAGCGGTCGCCGTTGGTGTAGGTGTCGCCGCCCGCCCTCGTGGTGCTGTCGTTGGCGTGCCGGGCCGCGGTGTTGCCGACGCCCGAGGTGGAGTTGCCCGCGCCGGACACCGGCAGGGCGACCGGCGCGTCGGCGAAGTTGCCCGACAGCACGGCGTCCTGGCCGGCGGTGCGGCTGGTGCCGCCCGCGGTGGCGGTGTATGTCGAGGAGCCGTCGACGTCCGCGTTGCCCGCGCCGCCCACGGCGTTGTCGTCCGTGGACACGGGGCCGGCGAGGGCGGGCTGGACCACGTTGCCCGCCATCGTGCCGTCGTCGCCGGAGGTGGCCGCCCACATCGGGGTGCCGCTGCGGTAGGAGCGCGACGCGCCGGCGTCCGCGGACGCCTCGTTGTCGGCCACCGCGTCCGCCTTGCCCGCGGCGCCGACGCCGTTGCCGCTCACCGCGACCACCGGCGCCAGGGGCGCGCCGAGGA
>NZ_JBHTLK010000429.1:0-2518 GCF_042678885.1 Saccharothrix hoggarensis | reverse complement strand
CGCGAACACCGCGCCGAGCCGCCACCGGACCGCGCCGGCCCTGGCGTGCGCCGCCAGCGCCGTCGCCGAGGTGCCGACCACGATCACCAGGCTCGCGGTGGCGGCCTCGTCCGGGCTGAACCCCATCAGGTAGATCAGGGCGGGGACGGCGAGCACGCTGCCACCGCCGCCGAGCGCGCCCAGCGCCAGGCCGACGACGGCTCCGGCGACCAGCGCGAGGACCAGCGCCGTCACCGCGTGGCTCTGGTGCTGCTCGTCCCGACGTGCGTCCGACCCGGCTTCATATGTCCGTACATTAGGGCGGTCAGCGGCCGCAGGGCAATGCCGGCCGGGCGTGACCTGCGCAATGTCCGGACAATCAGCCGAGGCGAGCGGCCTTCGACTCGGTGATCACCGCGTACCGGTCACCCCGCACCAGCGTGTGCCGCCACTCCACCGCGCGCCCCCGTGCCCGCCCGAGCCGGTGGATGGACAGGCACGCCACGTCCGGGCCGCAGCCCAGCAAGGCGCGCTCGGCGGACGTCGGCACGACGGCCTTGATCGTCTCGCGGCTGTGGTCGAGGCGGACGCCGGTCCGCTCCGCCAGCACCGCGTACAGGCTCGTGCGGGTGAAGTCGGCGTCGAGCAGGGGCGCGGCGAGGTCGGCGGGCAGCCACACCCGGTCGATCGCCAGCGGCCCGCCGCCGGCCAGCCGCAACCGCTCCAGGTGCACCAGCGGCGTGGAACCCTCCAGGTCGAGCTGGTCGGCGACGACGCCGTCCGCCCGCACGTCGAGCACCCGCACCACGCTGCGCTGCTCCAGCCCGGCCGCCTCCACCGACGCGAACAGGCTGTGCAGCGTGTCCAGCGGGTGCTCCACGTCGGCCGCCGGGCTCACCCTCGGCTGCCGGCCGCGCTCGGCGACCACCAGGCCGTCCGCCCGGAGCCGCTGCAACGCCTGGCGCACGGTGTGCCGGCTGACCCGGTAGTCCTCCACCAGCGCGAGTTCGCCCGGGAAGCCCGCCGCGAACTCCCCGGACCGCAGCCGGGCGACCAGGTCGTCCTGCAACTGCCGCCACAGCGGCACGGCGCCGGACCGGTCGAGCGCGCGCGTGGTCATCCGGACCTCCTCTGTCCGGCTCAAATGTACGGACCACGCCCGCCGCCGCACGCCGGACGGGCGGGTGCGCGTGGTGCGCACCCGCCCGTCGCGTTCCGCGACGACGGCTACCCGCGCCGCCACTTCTGGTTCGCGCCGCCGGTGCACTCCCACTGCTGCAACGGCGTGCCGCTGCCGCCCCACGAGGTCACGTCGACGCACTTGTTCGCCTGCGGGTTGACCAGGTCGCCCGCGCCGCTCAGCACGAACTGCTGGGCCGGGTTGCCGGAGCAGCGGGCGAGCTGGATGGCCGCGCCGTTGTCGCGCGAGCCCCACGCCACGTCCATGCACAGGCCGAACGCGCGCACGGTGCCGTCACCGGGGAAGGTCCAGTTCTGCGCGGCCGTGCCGTTGCAGTCCCACAGCTGCAACCGCTGGCCTTCGACGGCGTTCGAGTTCGGCACGTCGATGCACTTGTCCTGCCAACCGATGATCCGGCTCGTGCTGCCGCCGCCGGTGGTGGTGAGCTGGAGGCCGTACACGCCCAGGATCTCGTTCAACGGCTGGAACAGCGTCGTGCCGCCGGTCGAGCAGTTGCCCGACCCGCCGGACGTGACGCCCTGCGCCTGGTTGCCCGCGAGCCACGCGCCACCCGAGTCGCCGCCCTCGGCGCACGCGGTGGTGGACGTGAGGCCGTGCACGAGCCGGCCGGAGTAGTTCACCGTGACGTTCTTGGCCTGGATGGTGCCGCAGCGCCAGCCCGTGGTCCGGCCGGACCGGCACACCGACGCGCCGACGCCCGCCTCCTGCGACCCGGCGACGGCCACGCTGCCGCCCGCGTAGTTGTTCACGTACGGGGTCGGGGTCCAGTTGCTGTTGGTGCGGACCCACGCGTAGTCGTTCTCCGGGAACGACGACCCGGCGAACGTGCCCTGGCTGACGCCGTTGTGGCCCGACGTCGGGCTGCCCGTGCCGCCGCAGTGCCCGGCGGTGACGAACCCGCCGTTGTTCACCGAGAACCCGACCGAGCACAACGTGTTGCCGTTGATGACGTACTGGTCGCCGCCCCGGATGTCGTAGAGCGGGCGCGGCGCGTCGGCCGACGCGACGGACCGGGCGTCCACTCCGGCCTGTGCCGCGAACGCCCGCGCGGCGGACGTGGTGCGCGCCCGGACGACCACGGAGTTGGTGGCCGGGTCGACGTACCAGGAGTGGACGTCCGGTCCGACCTGGGCGCGGTCGAGCGCGTTCTTGGCGTCCAGCAAGGACTTCTCGCTCTTGGCGACCTTCACCGGCGACGCGCCGGCGGCCCGGACCGCGGCGGCGTCGACCGGGTCGACGACGCCGACCTTCAACCCGCCGTCGTACCAGGCGCCGCCGAACCGCTCGCCCAGCCGCGACCGCAACGCGCGCTCGACCGGGACGGACGCGGCCTCGGCG
>NZ_JBHTLK010000428.1:0-2519 GCF_042678885.1 Saccharothrix hoggarensis | reverse complement strand
CTGCGCGGCCTGCCGCACGTGGGCGGGGTCGCCGGGCGGCAGCAGGCGAGCGCGGTGCGCCGCACCGTCGCCGAGGTCGCCGCCGTCCTCGAACGGCGGGAACGGCTGTTCGCCGAGCACCAGGTCGACGGCATCGCGGGCTTCCGTGCGCTGCGCCGCGAGGGCCGGTTCCCCGACGAGCCGCACGGTGACGTGTTCCTCGTCGTCGACGGCTGGCAGACGTTGCGCAAGGAGTTCGAGGACGTGGAGGACGCGGTGTCCGACATCGCGACCCGCGGCCTGTCGTTCGGCGTGCACGTCGTGGGCGCGTGCTCCCGGCCGTTCGACCTGCGGCCCGGCATCCGCGACCTGTTCGGCAGCCGGGTGGAGCTGCGGCTGGGCGACCCGCTGGACAGCGCGGTGGACCGGCGCAGCGCGGCGGCCGTGCCCGAGGACGCGCCGGGACGCGGCATCACGGCGCAGAAGCACCACCTGCTGGTGGCGTTGCCGCGGATCGACGGCGAAGCGGACGCCGACACCGTCACCGCCGGGCTCGGCGCGCTGGTCGACGCCGTCTCGCGGGCGTGGACCGGCGCGCCCGCGCCCCGGGTGCGGATGCTGCCCGGCGTCGTGTCCCTGTCCGACCTGCCCGCCGCGGACGACGGCCTGCGGTTCGCCGTCGGCATCGCCGAGCACGACCTGGGCCCCGTGCACCTCGACTTCGCCGCCGACGCGCACTTCCTCGTGCTGGGCGACGCGGAGTCCGGCAAGACCGCGTTCCTGCGCACGCTCGCGCGCCGGATCGTCGACAACCGGACGCCCGCGCAGGCGCGCCTGCTGGTGGTCGACCACCGGCGCGGCCTGCTCGGCGACGTGCCGGACACGCACCTCCTCGGCTACGGCACCGACGCCGCCACCACCGCGCACCTGCTGTCGGAGGCGGCGCGGGCGATGGCGGGACGCCTGCCCGGCCCGGACGTGACGGCGGCGCAGCTGCGCGCCCGCGACTGGTGGACCGGGCCCGAGCTGTTCGTGCTGGTCGACGACTACGACCTCGTGGCGACCGGCCTCGACAACCCCCTGTCGGTGCTGCTGCCGTACCTGCCGCAAGGCCGTGACATTGGGCTGCACGTCGTGCTGACGCGCCGGTCCGGCGGCGCCGGGCGGGCGCTGTTCGAGACGTTCCTCGCGCGGCTGCGCGACGTCGGCTCGCCCGGCCTGATGCTCGCCGGCGACAAGAACGAGGGCCCGCTGCTCGGCGGCCTCAAACCCGAGCCGCTGCCGCCCGGCCGCGGCCGGCTGGTGGATCGGCGGCGCGCGCCGTCGCTGGTGCAAGTGGCACTTCCGGACCGAGGGAGCGATCAGTGATCGAGGGAATCACCGACGACATGGCGGCGTTCCGGCCGCGGCAGTTGGACCTCACCAGGGTGGCGCGGGAGGCCGTGCCCGGCGGGTGCGGCGGCGGGGGGATGACGGAGTGCCCGCCGTTCCAGGCGGCCGACGAGGCGTCGACCACCGCGTTGACCACCTACCTGACGGCGGCCGACCAGGAGTTGGCCCGGTGCCGCGAGATCGCGGTGGCGTGCGCCGACGACTACCTCCGGGCCGACGGCGTGGGCGCGCGAGGGCTGGTCCGGGTCGCGGACGCCGCGCCGCTCGGGCCCGCGCCGGTGTTCGCGGAGGCGACCCGGCTGTCCCAAGCTGCCCGGCGCGGACCCGGCGGCGCGTTGGCGGGGCTGTCATGAGCTACGCGGGCATGACGTTGCCGCAGATGGCGGCGATGGTCGACCAGGAGATGAGCCACCTCCACCGGCTGAACCGGGCAAGCCGGATGTGGGCCGAGGCGCGTGACGAGCTGCGGCTGTCCGCCGACGCGCTGCGCGGCGAGATCGCCGGCCTCGCTCCACGGTGGACGGACCAGGCCGGTGACCTGTTCGTCGCGCGGGCGTCGGCGGCGGAGCGCGGCATGGCGGACTGGGTGGCGCGGATCGAGGCGGCCCAACCGTGGGTCGCGTTGGACGCGCTGGCCAAGGAGATCCCGGTGACGCGGGCGTACATCCACCAGCTGCTCGCGGCGGCGCGGGCGTTGCAGGCGGCGGCTGTAGCGTCGGCGGGGGCGGCGCAGGCCGTCGTCCAGCAGCAGTTGTTGGCGTTGCAGGCCCAGGCGGCGCAGCGGATGGCCGAGCTCGGGGCGTTGTACACGGCGGCGACGGGTGCGGTGAGTGCGGCGGCCCAGGGGCAGGCGGGTCAGGGCCAAGGGGGTCGGGCGCAGGCGTCGGCTGGGGGCGGTGGCGGTTCCGAGGCCGGTGGACCTGGTGGTGCGCCGGGTGGTGGACCCGGTGGGAGCGCGGGTGGCCCTGCCGGTGGTCCGGCGGCTGGTGGTCCGGCTGGTGGTCCGGCGGCTGGTGGTCCGGCCGGTGGTGGCGCCGGTGGTGCGGTGCCGGGTGGTGGTCCGGCGTTGGCCGGAGGTGCCGTCGCGCCGCCCAAGGTGCCGTCCGCGCTGCCGCCGATCGACGTGCCGCGCCCGCCCGCGACGGTGC
>NZ_JBHTLK010000427.1:0-2532 GCF_042678885.1 Saccharothrix hoggarensis | reverse complement strand
CGCGCGTCGCGGGCCCTCCGCCGCGGACGTCCACCGTCGCGCGCGTGCCGGGCGGGAACAGGACGGCCGTCGTGCCGGTCAGCGCACCGCCACCGGCCCGCGTGGCGTGTCCCGCGCGCACGCCGGGCACGTCGGTGATCGAATTGCGCACGCGCCGATGTTACGGACCGGTGGTGTCCGGGCGCGTAACGACCGGTGAGAAGCCGGCGATGGCGCGGGCAGCGGGGTTCGCGGTTCCAGAAGGCGGCACGGGGGCGGAGGAGCGGTTGGTGGCGGAACGTCGGGCGCTGTCCATCGGGGTGACCGCCTTCGAGCGGCACGAGCGCCTCGACTTCGCGCCCGACCACGTGCGACGACTCGGGAAAGCGCTTGCCGACCTCGGCTACGACGTGCGCGCGGTCGCGGAGGAGACCCTGTCCGGCGGCGACCTGGGCGCCCTGGTGACCGGGACGCTGACCGGGGCGCGGCACGACGACCTCGCCGTGGTGCACCTCGTCTCGCACGGCGAGCAGGGCGACGGCGGGTCCACCGTGTTCGCGCTGGGCAGCGACGGGCGGCCGCACCCCGACACGAGCGTCGCGCACTGGCTGACCGTGCAGCAGGCCACCGAGCGGCCGCCGACGCTGTTCCTGCTCGACCTGTGCTCGGCGGGCACGTCCGCCCGATTACCGTGGCAGGTCCGGCTGGAACGACCCCTGCGGGGCTGGGTGATCGCCGCGTGCGGACCGGCGGAATCCGCCTACGACGGCCGGTTCACCGACGCCGTGGTCACCGTGCTGGAGGCGGTGGCGACCGGTGAGCTGGACATCGACCCGAGCATGCCGCACGTGCCGCTGACCACGGTCGCCCGCGCCATCCGCCAGGAGGTGAACCGGCGGGCCGAGGCGGACGACGCGTTCCCGCAGCAGGTCACCGCGAGCCTCGTGGACATCAGCGCGGACGTCGAGCCCGCGTTCTTCCCCAACCCCGCCTACGACCCCGGATCGCGGTCGAGGTTGCGCGCCTCCGTCGACCCCGGCGTGCTGCCGTTCCTCGACGACCTCGACGAGGGGCTGGACGCCCGGCACTTCCTGGAGCGGGCCACCGGCCTGGGCAGGTTGACCGACACCGGCTCCGGGCTGGTCGGCTGCTTCACCGGCCGCGACCGGGAACTCCGGCGGATCTCGCCGTGGCTCAACGTCGGCGACGAGCCGCTGTGCGTGGTCACCGGCAGTCCGGGCGCGGGGAAGTCCGCGCTGCTCGGCGTGCTGGTGTGCGCCGCGAGCCCGTCGTTGCGCGACGCGACCAGGCCCATCTGGGAGGACGTCGCGCAGCCGCCGCTGCCGGTGGCGGACCTGGCGGCGGTGCACGCCCGCCAGCGCGGCCTGGCGGCCGTGGCGGCGTCGATCGCCCGCCAGCTCGGCCTGCCCGAGAACTCCACACCCGCCGACCTGGTGACCGCGCTGCGCGACCGGTCAGTCCGACCGGTGCTCGTGCTGGACGCGCTGGACGAGGCCGACGACCCGGACAGCCTGGTGACCGGTCTGCTGCTGCCGCTGACCGACCCGGACGCGCCCGGCACGCCGGTCCGCCTGCTGGTGGGCGTGCGCCGGTACGACGCGTTCGCGCCGCTGTTCGAGCGGGCGTGGCTGGTGGACCTGGACCAGGTCGACCGGTGGGTGTTGGAGGACAACCTCTTCCACTACGTGAGCCGCCTGCTGCGCACCACGGCCGAGTACCGCGAGGACGGCGGGGTGGTCGGCGCGTTCGCCCACGCGGTCGCCAGCGTGCTGGCCGCCCCGGACGCCGACGGGCGGCGGAAGTGGGGCCCGTTCCTCGTCGCCGGCCTGTACACCAGGCACTTCATCACCGCGAACGCCGAGCGCGTGGTCACCGACCCGGCGTCGGCCGGCGACCTCGGCCGGCGCGTGCCCACCGACCTGCGCGGGGTGCTGGAACTCGACCTGGAGCTGGAGAGCGGCCAGTTCTGGCTGCGCCCGGTGATGACGGCGTTGGCGCACGCGCGGGGCGCCGGGATGCCGGTGTCCGTGCTGACCCGGATCGCGCACGTGTTCGCCGACGCGGACCGGCCGACGCCGCGGCCGACCACGGCGCAGATCCGCGCCGTGCTGACCGCCGCGAGGTTCTACCTGCGCCAGTCGATGGACACCGACCGCAGCAACGTCTACCGGCTGTTCCACCAGGGCTTGGCGGACACGCTGGCCACGCCGTCGCCGGAGGTCGCGAGCGCGCTGCTGGACGCCCTGCTGTCGTCCCTCGGCGCTCCGGACGGCCGGGACTGGGACGCCGCCGAGCCGTACCTGTTCCGCCACGCCGCCGCGCACGCCGCCGACGCCGGCCGGTTGACGGAGGTCGAGACCGACCCCGGCCTCCTCCTGCACCCCGCGTCGTCGCCGGCCCTCACCGCCGCGGCCGACGACTCGCAGGCCGCCGAACCACTCGCCGCCCGTGCCCGCCGCTACGCGGGCATCACCACCCCGTCCGCCCTCGCCGGCGCCGCCGCCCGCGCGCGTGACACGCGACTGGCCGTGC
>NZ_JBHTLK010000426.1:0-2540 GCF_042678885.1 Saccharothrix hoggarensis | reverse complement strand
GGCGGAGCTGCTGTCCGGCGGCGTCACGTTGCCGCGCCGGGAACTCGCGTCCCCCGCGCCCGCCGGCGCGCTGGCGTGGGGCGACGCGGCGCACCAGCCCGTCGTGCTGCGGTGCGGCCTGGACCGGCCCGCTGCGCTCACGCCGACCTCCGTCACCCGGGTGATCTCCGACGTGCAGTGGCTCGAGGTGGCCGAGGGCGACTCGGCCACGTGGTACGTGGTTGACCGGCCGGTGTACGTGGCGCTGACCGTGCCGTCCGACGCCGGCACGGGGCCCCTGCAGGACGTCTCGGCCACGGTCCGAGACACCCTCGCGCGGGGCCCCGTGGACACCACCGGCTAGCGCAGGCCCGTGCCGCGGGCGAGGGCCGTCTCGACCAGCGTGGTCAGCAGCGTCGGGTAGTCGACGCCCGTCTCCGCCCACATCCGCGGGTACATCGAGATCGGCGTGAAGCCCGGCATCGTGTTGACCTCGTTGACGACCAGCTCGTCGTAGTCGGTGACGAAGAAGTCGACGCGGGCCAGGCCCTGGCAGTCCAGCGCGCGGAACGCGGTGACCGCCATCTCGCGCAGGTCGCGGGAGACGTGCTCCTCCAGCTTGGCCGGGATGTCGAACTCGCAGACGTCGTCCAGGTACTTGGCGTCGAAGTCGTACCAGTCGACCTCGCCGCCGACGATGCGCAGCTCGGCGGGCAGCGACGCCTCGACCCGGCCGTCCGGGAACTCCAGCACGCCGCACTCGACCTCGCGGCCGGAGACGGCGGCCTCGATGATCACCTTCGGGTCGGTCTTGCGGGCCAGGGCGATCGCGCTGTCGAGGTGCGCCCAGTCCACGACCTTGGAGATGCCCACGGACGACCCGGCGCGCGCCGGCTTCACGAAGACCGGCAGCCCCAACCGTTCCCGATCGGCGTCCGACAACGTGTCCTGGTCGCGCCGCAGCACCGCGAACTCGCCCACCGGCAGGCCCGCGCCGTGGAGCAGCCGCTTGGTGAACTCCTTGTCCATGGCGACGGCGCTCGCCAGCACGCCCGGCCCCACGTACGGGATGTCGGCCAGTTCCAGCAGGCCCTGGACGGTGCCGTCCTCGCCCCACGCGCCGTGCAGGACGGGGAACACCACGTCCACGTCGGCGAGCACGTCGTTCGGCGCGACGGGCACGAGTTCGGCGCCGGACACCGGAACCAGCGCGTCGACGGTGGGCAGCCGGCGGTCGCGCACCTCCAGCGCCCTGGTGTCGTCGGCGCCGATCACCCACGCGCCCGCTTCGGTGATGCCCACCGGCACGACGTCGAACCGGTCCCGGTCCAGGTGCGGCAGGACACTGCCGGCGGACAGGCAGGAGACCATGTGCTCGCTGCTGCGCCCGCCGAACACCACGGCGACCTTGGTCTTGCGCTGTGTCATGGATCGGACCCTACCCGGATGGCGTAACCCCCCACCCGACTCGCCGGGGTGACGGCGGAAGTGAGGGGTCGCGCGGGTTTCGCGGACGGGGCGGCGACGGGCATTCGGCGGCGGGTGGGCGGCGGGTGGTGGTGGGTTCGCGTGGCGGGTTCGCGTGGTCAGGTGGCGGCGGGGGTGAGGATGCGGATCAGGTCGGGCAGGGCGGCGGTCAGCTGGTCGCGCGAGCAGGCGCTGTAGCCGATCGCGGCGCCGTGGACCTTCGGGCGGCCGGCGTGGTGGCGGCCCAGGCCGTCCAGGCGGAGGCCCCGGTCGTGCGCCTCGGCCAGCACCTCGCGTTCCGCCTGCGCCGACGGCAGCGGGACGACGATGTGCGCGCCCGCGTCGTCGCCCAGCACCGGGATGCCGGCCTCGGCGAACGCGGCGGAGAGCAGCGCCCGGCGCTCGGACAGCTCACGGCGGAGCTTGCGGAGGTGCCGGCCCAGGTCGCCGTTGCGGGCCAGTTCGACCACGACGCGCTGCCCCGCCGCGGACGGGCTGGTGCCGGTGCGGTCGCGGTGGGCCAGCACCTCGGCGGCGATCGGCTCGGGCGCGACCATCCAGCCCGCGCCCAGCGTCGGGGTGAGGATCTTGCTCGTGGTGCCCAGGTGCACCACGACGTCCGGCGCCAGCGCGGCCAGCAGCGGCAGCGGCGCGACGTCGTACCGCAGCTCGCCGTCGTAGTCGTCCTCGACCACGAGCCAGCCCTCGGCGCGGGCCCGCTCCACCAGCGCCACCCGCCGCGCGGCGGACATGCGCCCACCCATCGGGTACTGGTGGGCGGGCGAGCAGTACACGCCCCGAACGCCCGGCGGCACGGCCTCGACGAGCAGCCCCTCGGCGTCCACGGGCGCCTGCACGACCCGCACGCCGGCGGACCGCAGCGCCCACACCGCCCGCTGGTAGCCGGGTTCCTCCACGGCGACCGCGTCACCGGGCCGCAGCACCGCCAACCCCAGCTCCACCAACGCCGACGTGGTGCCGCCGGTCGCGAGCACCAGCTCCTCCCGCAGCCCGCCGCGCACGTCCAGCCCGCGGTGCAGCAGCGCCCACACCGCCCGCTGGTAGCCGGGTTCCTCCACGGCGACCGCGTCACC
>NZ_JBHTLK010000425.1:0-2587 GCF_042678885.1 Saccharothrix hoggarensis | reverse complement strand
CGACGGCGGCCGCGCCGAGCCGCCAGTTGCGCCCCAGGTGGGCGGCGCCGACGCCGGTGAGGGCGACGGCGAACCCGACCAGCGGCGCGCCGCCGACGGACGCGAGCGGCAGGTACCAGCCCTCGGGCTGGCCGAACGCGATCTTGCCCCAGGGGAACCCGCCGAACGGGACGACGGCGCGCAGCGCCTCGTCGGCGACCCACACCAGCGCCATCCACAGGGGCGCGCCGGGCAGCCGTGACACGACCGCGATGGCAGCCGTGCCCACCGCGATGAGCACCGCGCACAGCAGGGCGAGCGGCAGCCAGGCGATGAGGCCGACGAACTCGCCGGTCCAGCGCAGCAGCGGCGCCATGAACGCCAGCCCCCACACCACGCCGAGCCCGAACCCGGCCCGCGCCCGCCGCCCGTGCAGCAGGACCCCGAGCACCGCGAACCCGACGGGCGCCAACCACCACGTCGTCCGGGGCGGGAAGCTGAGGAACACCAGCACACCGCCCGCGGCGGCCAACACGACCCGCAGCAACGTGCCGCGCACGTCCCGACGGCGGGCGGGGGGCGTGTCGGCGGCGGACTGACCCGACACCACGGGGGGAGCGACCACCGGCCCAGCCTACGAGCCCCCGGTCACGATCCCGCACCCCACCTCGCACCGCCGCCGCTCCCCCGTCGGGCGTCACCCGATGTGGGTCAGGGCGCTCGCGACGACCGACAGGCCGGCGGGGCAGGCCCCGGACTGCGGGGCGTCGGGCTCGGGGATGGTCGTGGAGCCGACGAGGTGGTCGGGGCCGTCCACCTCGACGAAGGTGAAGCAGATGCGGTGGAACTCGGCCTGCGTGGCGGTGTGCCGCCCGATCCGCACCCGGGAGACGCGCCCGCCCTCGGTCATGGTCTGCGCGTAGGAGGCCGGGACGTCGAGGCGGAGGTTGACGTTCTGGCCCCCGACCCGCCACAGGCACGAGGGGCCGTTCTCCCCGGGCTCCTCCTCGCCGGGGCCGGTGATGCCGAGGGCGTCGAGGTCGCGCGCGTCGAGCGCCAGGCAGGGCCGACGCGCCAGCTCGGCCAGCGTGTGCTTGTCCTGTTGCGGCGTGGTGGGGGTGGTGGACGACGGGCTCGACGTGGACGACGGGGTGGACGGCGACGGTGTCCGCGGGGCGGCTTCGCCTCCCGAGCACCCGGCGCCGAGCAGTCCGGCGGCGAGGACGAGCACCAGGCGGGCCGTGTCCCGGCGAACGCCGGGCCGGGGCGCGGTGGTCGGCGGACGCCGGTGGTGGTCGGGGTGCGTCATGCCGCCACGGTAGGGAGGCCGGGACGCGGTCGGTCCCGCGCCGGCAGGTAGCTGCCACCCATCGGGAAGTCCTGCCCGCGCCGTCGTCCGCGTGGGTTGCCCTGGTGTTGTCCGGGGGTTGCGGAGGGGGCGGCGGGGGTATCAATCAGGGTTCCCACCGATGTGGGGGGACCTGAGAGCGGGGATGGTGGAGTCATGACCACGTTGACGAGGCCGCAGGACCAGAAGGTGATCGCGGGCGTGTGCGCCGGGCTCGCCGCTCGCTACGGGTGGAAGGCCAACACGGTCCGGTTGGTGTTCCTGCTGTCCTGCCTGCTGCCCGGGCCGCAGTTCCTGCTCTACCTGGTGCTGTGGGCGATGATGCCGAAGCGCCCCTACTGACGGGACCGGACGAGCGCCTCGATGCCGTCGAGCACGCGTTCCAGGCCGAACGTGAACGCGTGCTCGCCGTCGTAGGCGGTGCCGTGGGCCTCGCCGGCGGCGGCGCCCACGCGGGCCGCAGTGGGGAACCGCTCGGGGTCGAAGACCTTGGCGAGGTAGGGCGCGGCGGCCTGCCACCACTGCTCGTCGGTGAGGCCGGTGCGCTGCTCGACCTGGGCGGCTTCGACGGCGACGCGCGCGGCGGCCCGGACGTGCGCGAGGACGAGGTTGAGGACGGAGTCCATCTCGACGTCGGTGAGGCCGATGCCGTCGACGGCGCGCAGTTCGTAGTCGTACTTGGCGGCCACGTTGGGGCCGAGCACGGCCCGGTTGGTCGCGACCTGCAGCAGCCACGGGTGGCGCAGGTGCAGCGCCCAGTTCTCGCGGGCGATCTGGGTGAGCCGGCCGCGCCACCCGCCGGGGACGTCGTCGGGGCGCGCGGTCTCGCCCTGGACGGCGTCGACCATGACGTCGATCAGCTCGGCCTTGCCGGGCACGTGCGTGTAGAGGGACATGGTGCCGACGCCGAGCTTGTCGGCGACGCGCCGCATGGACAGCGCGGCGAGGCCTTCGGTGTCGGCGAGGTCGACGGCGGCGGCGACGATGCGGTCGACGCCGAGATCCTTGCGGGCGGCGCGCTCGGTGGTGCGCCACAGCACCGCGAGGGTCCGCGCGGGGTCGCCGGTGCCGGTGTGTTCGGTGGCCACGGCTGGTCACCCTACGGCCCTTGGGGCCCCACGCGGTCGAGGACGGCGGCGCTGACACCAGGCAGGGCCGCACCAGGCAGGGCCGCACCAGGCAGGGCCGCACCAGGCAGGGCCGCCGGGCCGCGCTGACGGGCGCGGGTTCACGGGGGGCGGGCGGCCCGGGCTCACGCGG
>NZ_JBHTLK010000424.1:0-2589 GCF_042678885.1 Saccharothrix hoggarensis | reverse complement strand
CCGGCCGTGCCGCACCACGGCGAACTCCCACCCGCCCGCGCCGTCGGGGCGCGCCGCCACCACTTCGGGCAGCGCCGCCAGGCCGGCCAGGCGCTGTGCCCGGTCCAGCGACCGCAGCAACGACGACATGCGGTCACGGCGGGTCGCCGCGTCCTCGAACCGGTGCGCCTCGGCCAGCGCGTCGATCTGCGCGGTGAGGCCGTGCAGCGGCGCGACGTCCGTCCCGGCGACCAGCCCGCGGAAGGCGTCGACGGCGGGGGAGTAGTCGTCCGCCGACTGCCGTCCCGCGCACGGCGCCTTGCACCGTCCCAGCTCGAACAGGGCGCACGGCGTGGCGGACGCGTTGCGCGCCGGTATCCGGATCGAGCACGCCCGCAACGGCACGGTCTCCAGCAGGGCCTCCAGGGCCGCCTCGGCCAGCCGCCGGGACCGGAACGGGCCGAACGCGCCGTCACGGGCCGTGCGGACCACCGAGAGGCGCGGAAACGCCTCGTCCGTCAGCACGAGCCACCACGCCTGCGCCTGGTTCTTCGACCGCCGGTTGTAGGCGGGCTTGTGCGCGGTCAGCAGCCGCAGCTCCCGCACCTCCGCCTCCAGCGAGTGCGCGCACTCGACCGCGTCCACCCGGACGGCCAGCGCGACCATCTCGCGCAGCCGCTTCCGCCCCTCGCTCGCGGTGAAGTACTGCCGCACCCGCCGCCGCAGGTTCGACGCCGTGCCGACGTACAGGACCTCTTCGGACGGCCCGCGGAACAGGTAGACGCCGGGCGTGGACGGCAGGTCGGCCGCGAGCGTCCGCTTGCGCCGCTGCGCCGGCGTCACCTCCGGCAGGTAGGCGACCAGCTCCTCCAGCGAGTGCACGCCGACCGACCCGACCCGCTCCAGCAGGTGGTGCAGCACCTCGACGGTCGCCCGGGCGTCGATCAGGGCGCGGTGGTTCGGCTGGACGGACACGCCGAACAGCTGCGCCAGCGCCGACAGCCGGCAGCTCGGCGCCTCGTCCCGGCTGAGCACGCGGCGCGCCAGCCGGACCGTGCACACCACCGTCGGCTTCGGCCACGCGTACCCGTACCGGGCGCACGCCGCCTTGATGAAGCCCACGTCGAAGCCCGAGTTGTGCGCCACCAGCACCGCGCCGGCGGCGAACTCCAGGAACGCGGGCAGCACCGTGCCCAGCCGAGGCGCGCCGGTCACCATCAGCTGGGTGATCCCCGTGAGCGCCACGACCTGCGGCGGGATGCCGCGCTCGGGGTCGACGAGCGTCGCGAACTCGCCGATGACCCGCCCGCCGCGCACCTTCACCGCCCCGATCTCGGTGATCGAGTCGCCGTCCGCCCGGCCACCCGTCGTCTCCAGGTCGAACACGACGAACGTGGTCTCGCGCAGCGGGGTGCCCAGTTCGTCGAACGTGAGCTGAGTAGTCATCGCGGGGCACCGTAGCGGCGGGGTCCGACAGTGTTGGGTGGCCGCTGCTCCGCAGGCGGCGGCTCGGTCGCTTCGAAGTCGGTCGTTCGCGACTGTGTCTGCGGCCGCTGCTCCGCAGGCGGCGGCTCGGTCGCTATGAGGTCGGTCGTTCGCGCCGGTTTTCGTGGCGATCGAAAAGCGTGATCGCCACGAAAACCGGCGCGAACGACCGACGCGACCTCGCGGGCGGGTCGGTGCTGGTGGACACGGCTAGCCTGTACGGGTGCAAGACCCGATTGAGCCGGCGGATCCTGGCGGCGACCTGGGCGGCGAGGAGCCGGACCCGGTCGTCGAGTCCACTGTGGACTGGTCTGCCCTGCCCGAGCCGCTGCGCCTGCGGCTCGCCGAGTTGTGCGCGGACGCGTTGGGGGACTTGGCGAAGGTCGACGTGCCGCAGTCGTTGCGCGCGGTGGCGCGGTTCGCGCCCACGAAGCGGGCGCGGTTGGGCGGCCCCGCGTTGATCGGCGCGCTGAAGGTGTCGGCGAACTTCCGCGCCGCGGTGGTGGAGTGGCTGCGGCGCAACCGGCCGGCGGCGTTGGAGGTGACCTCTCCCGACCCGGTGGCGGCGGGCGCCGCGGCGGTGCTGCAGGGCGACGAGGTGGCGGGCCACTTCATCGAGCTGGTCGGCCGGCGGGCGGCGGACGCGGCGCTGCGGTCCGAACGGGACTTGGCGGTGCAGCGGGCCGAGCGGATGGACGCGGAGCTGGAGCTGCTGCGGGCGGAGCGGGCCGAGGCGGGCGGCGCGGCCGACAAGATCCGCGAGGAGGCCGAGGTCGAGCTGGAGCGGCTGCGGAAGCCGCTGCGCGAGCAGGGCGTGCGGCTGCGCGAGGCCAAGGACCGGGCCGAGTCGGCGGCGGCCGAGGTGGAGCGGGTGCGTGCGGAGGTGATCGCCGACCTGCGCCGGTTGACCGCCGAACGGGACCGGGAACGGGAACGGGCGGAGCACGAGCGGGCGAAGGCGCAGCGGGCCGTGGCGGACGCCGAGGTGGCGCGCCAGTCGGCGAAGGAGGCCCGCCAGGCCGACGAGGTGCGGTTGGCGCTGCTCGTGGACACGCTGGACGGCGCGGTGAACGGCCTGCGCCGCGAGCTGGCGCTGGGCGGCGCCGGGCCGCGGCCCGCGGACCT
>NZ_JBHTLK010000423.1:0-2625 GCF_042678885.1 Saccharothrix hoggarensis | reverse complement strand
TGGCGGGACCGGGCGCTCCGGCGCGACGACCGGCGCGGCCTCGAGCGCCCGGGTCAACGGGATGACCCGGGCGTCGCCCGTCCGCTGCGGGTGCGCCCGACCGTACCGGTCGTCGGGTTCGGCGTACCGCGCGCCGGTCTCGCTGTGCACGGTCACGCGGCGTCCTTGGTCCGGGCCTGGCGCGCCCGCTCGTCGCGCTCGATGTCGGCCAGGATGTCCGACCACCGGATGCCCCGCGCGAAGCCGGACATCGGGACGTCGCGCCGCGCGCCGCCCAGCGGCCACGGCGCGTGCGCGACGGCCTCGTCGGTGACGTCTCCCGCGACCTGCGCGGCGTCCCGGGGCTCGCCGTGCGGGTCGAACGGGTTGCGGTCCGCCGTGCGGTCCTCGGTGCGGTCTTCGGTGCTCATCGGGGTTCCCTCCCTGCGGGTGGTCGGGGGTCAGGCGGTGGCGCGCAAGCGGTCGTCGAACCGCAGGTAGTCGCCGCCGTAGAACAACAGGGGGTCGCCGCCCGTGCCGCTCGACGCGAGCACGCGGCCGACGAAGATCGAGTGGTCGCCGCCGACGTGCACGGAGTCCAGCGCGCACTCCAGCCAGGCGAGCGCGCCGCCGAGCAGCGGTGCGCCGGTGCGCGGGCCGGGCGTCCAGTCGACCGCGTCGAACTGGGCGAGCCCACCGGGACGCCGCCAGTCGGCGAAGTGCCGCGCCACGTCGCGCTGGTCCGCGCCGAGCACGGACACGGCGTACGAGCCGGCTTCGACGATCGCGCTGTGCATCCGGGCCACGCGGGACACGCAGCACAGCACGAGCGGCGGTTCCAGCGACACGGACGTGAACGAGTTGGCCGTCATCCCGTGCGCGTGCTCGCCGCCGGCGGTGAGCACGGTGATGCCCGTGGCGAACCGGCTCATCACCTCGCGCAGGCCGGCCCGCGCGGGCAGCAGCGGCCCGGCGGCGGGTTCCGGCGGCTTCGCGCCGGGTCCGCGCACGGTCCCGTCGGCGTCGGTCAGGTAGTGCTGGGGCATGTCGGTCGCCTCCGCTCAGGCCCGGACGGCCCGGAACGCGCCGGGCGCGCGACCCGGACCGGCCGGACCGCGGTAGGCCTGGGCGACGTCGAGCCAGTGGTCGGCCAACTCGCCCTCGGCGCGCACGTCCACGTCGTCGCGGTGCCGCCGTCGGGTGGCCAGCAGGAGGAAGTCCTCGGCGCTGCCGGTCACGCGCTGGTCGGCGTCCTCGGGGCCGAACGCCCACAGGGCGCCGGACGGCGCGGTGATCTCGAACCGGAACTCGGCGTCCGGCGGCGTGAGGCCGCGGGCCTGGTACCCGAAGTCGCGCACCCGCACGGCGAACGCCACGATGTGCCGCAGCCGGTCGGTGCGCTCGCGGCGCACCCCCAGCGCGTCGGCGATGTCCTGCCCGTGCGCGAAGGTCTCCATCATCCCGGCGGCGGCGAGGATCGCCGGCGGCAGCGGGTTGACCAACCACGGCACGAGCCGGTCCGCGGGCACGGCGGCCAGCGCGGCGATGCCCGCGTCCCGCTCGGCGCGCCAGCGGGCGAGCAGCTCGGGCCCGGGCGTGCCGAGGTAGCCCGCCAGGGCGCCGTTGACGGCCGCGTCGAACCCGGCGGTCATCGTCTTCGTCATGGCGGTGAACGCGTTCGGGTCGGCCGCCGCGAGGCCCGCGATGCGGAAGATGAACGCGAGGTGCCCCACCTGGTGCCGGACGGCCCAGCCCGGCGCCGGGGTCGGGACGTCCCAACCCGCCTCGTCGAGGTCGGCCACCAACGCGTCGATCTCGACCGCGTCGGCGGTGAGGTCCGCGACCACGTCCTGCAAGCTCATCACCGTCTGGTCCTCTCGCCGGAAGGTCTGGGAGGGACGGCGGCCACCCGACCGGGCCAGGGGGGAAGGGCCCTTTCGGGTGGCCGCCGCACCGTCGCACCGGGGCCACGAGACCGACGACGAGAGCCGGTGCGTCTCGGGGGTGTCCGGTCGTGCCGGTGACGAAGCTCCCGGTGCGACAGGTCAATCGTCTCCGCCGGCGACGGCCGGCGTCTTCTCCTCGCGCGCCGTCCTCGGCGCCAGTGCCGCCGCCGCGGTCCACGCGGCCCACGACACCACCGTCACCAGTGCCCGGTCGTCCGCCCCGAGGGCGCGCACGTCCGCCACGTCCTCGTCGGTCACCCGGTAGGACGCCTTGGCCGTGAGCAGCGCCAAGCGTCCCGCCGGACGGTCCACTTCGGACAGTTCGGCCAGGGGTCCGTCCAGCCACGCCGGTCCCAGCGCGGGCGACGTGCCGTCCCACTCCGCCACCTGCCGCGCCACCAGCCCGCGGACGCGGTCGGGCACGACGTCGGCGGCGGCCGCGTCGATCGTCCTCCCGACGGCGTCGAGGACGTCGTCACCGGTCGCATCGAGCAGCGGCAGGGACGCGCCGGGCGTCACGTCCGGTCCCGGCCGCAGCACGCGGCCCAGCACGGCCCGCGCGGCGGTCAACCCGCGCGCGGGCGGTGGCAGCGGTTGCGGGTCGAGGAACACGTTGACCACGCGGTTGAGGTAGTGGAACGCGGTCGCGACCGCCGACAGCCCCGCCACCGCGCTCTCCGGCACCGCGCCCTCCGGCACC
>NZ_JBHTLK010000422.1:0-2655 GCF_042678885.1 Saccharothrix hoggarensis | reverse complement strand
CCGCTCGACCGCCGCCGCCAGCGCCGCGTCCGACCGGGCCGCCCGCACCAGCTCGGCCAGGGGGTCCGGGGGCGGCGGAGGGGGTGGGGGTGTGGTGCACGCGACTGCCAACGGGGCCGTGGCAGCCGCCAGCAGCACTCCGCGCCTGCTGAACGCCGTTCTACCGATCACGTGTTCCGATCCTGCCAGAGCACCGCCTCCGCCCGTGGCACGTGGGACGTCGCCGAACGAGATAGTCTGAGCGACCACGGCCGGCGAAGTGCAGCGTCGGCCGGGGTTGCCGTGCCCTCTGCACAGACCAAAGGAGTCACCACGTGTCCAGCCCGCCGCGCGGAGAACTCGCCGCGCAGCTAGCACCCGTCGTTCGCGAGGCGGTGGAGGCCATCGGCTTCGACCTCGAGACGCTCGACGTGAACCAGGCTGGGCGTCGCAGGCTCGTCAAGGTGGTCGTGGACGGCGACGAGGGGATCGGGCTGGACGAGGTGGCGCAGGCCAGTCGCGCCGTGTCCGCCGCCCTCGACGCGCACGAGCACCTGATCGCGGGCCCGTACACGCTTGAGGTCACCTCTCCCGGCGCGGACCGCCCGCTCACCAAGCCGCGCCACTGGAAGCGCAGCCGGCTGCGGCTGGTGAAGGTGAAGCAGCCGGACCAGGTCGAGTGGTTCGGCCGGGTCGGCGAGGCCGACGACACCGGCGTCGTGCTGCTGGTGAAGGGCGAGCTGCGCCGCGTCGAGTACCGGACGATCGAGCGCGCCGTCGTCGAAGTCGAGTTCAAGCAGCCGCCGGTCGAAGAGCTCGCGCTCCTCGAAGGCAAGCACCTGAAGGAGGAGTCGGAGTGAACGTCGACATCGCCGCTCTCAGGGCGATCGAACGGGACAAGGACATCCCCTTCGACACGGTTCTCGAAGCCATCGAGACCGCCCTGCTGACCGCCTACAAGCACACCGAGGGCCACCACGCGCACTCGCGGGTGGAGATCGACCGCAAGTCCGGCATGGTCCGCGTCCTCGCGCAGGAGCTCAACCCCGACGGCTCCGTCGCGGAGGAGTGGGACGACACGCCGGAGGGATTCGGCCGCATCGCCGCCACCACCGCCCGGCAGGTCATCCTCCAGCGCCTGCGCGACGCCGAGCACGAGCGCACCTTCGGCGAGTTCTCCGCCAAGGAGGGCGAGATCATCGGCGGTGTGGTGCAGCGCGACGCCCGGGCCAACGCCCGCGGCATGGTCGTGGTGCAGATCGGCGACACCGAGGGCGTGCTGCCGCCCGCCGAGCAGGTGCCGGGCGAGTCGTACGAGCACGGCTCGCGGCTGAAGTGCTACGTCGTGGGCGTGTCCCGCGGCGCGCGCGGCCCGCAGATCACGCTGTCGCGCACGCACCCGAACCTGGTGCGCCGGCTGTTCGCCCTGGAGGTGCCCGAGATCGCCGACGGCACCGTCGAGATCCCCGCGGTGGCACGTGAGGCAGGTCACCGTTCGAAGATCGCGGTCCGCACGACGGTGCCCGGCGTGAACGCCAAGGGCGCGTGCATCGGCCCGATGGGCGCGCGGGTCCGCAACGTGATGAGCGAGCTGGCCGGCGAGAAGATCGACATCATCGACCACTCGGACGACCCGGCCACGTTCGTCGGGAATGCCTTGTCACCGGCGAAGGTTGTCTCTGTCAGGGTGCTCGACGAGCGCGCCAAGACGGCACGCGTCGTGGTGCCGGACTTCCAGCTCTCCCTCGCCATCGGCAAGGAGGGCCAGAACGCCCGGCTGGCCGCCCGGCTGACCGGGTGGCGCATCGACATCCGCAGTGATGCGGAGGCCGCCGGGTCCGCGCCGGCGGGCGCATCGGCATCCGGTTCGGCTGAATAGGCAACAGGGGATAGACTTCGCAGTGGTTCAACGTCGGGGATCGGATCTCACGCACATCGGCCCGGTTCGTACGTGCATCGGATGCCGCGCTCGGACGTTGCCCTCCGAGCTGCTGCGCGTGGTGGTCGTGGACGGGGCTGTGGTCCCGGACACACGCCGACGGTTGCCCGGTAGGGGAGCATGGCTGCACCCCGATCCGGACTGCCTCCGCAACGCCGAGAAGCGACGGGCGTTCCCCAGGGCCTTCAGGGTCCAGGGGCCGCTCGACGTGGATCGCGTGCGCGGTCACCTCGAGCAGTGTGGGCAGGAGGTCGCGGGATCGCCCCGTGACCAGCAGGAAGCAAGGAAGCAGGTCGACCCGTCATGAGTCAGCCGTGAAGCTGAAGACATGAACGCGCGACGTTAAGACGAGGTCGACGGGACTTGCCCGCCGGCCTCCCTCACAGAGGAGTGCAGTGGCAGGTAAGGCCCGCGTGCACGAGCTCGCCAAAGAGCTCGGTGTCACGAGTAAAGAACTACTGAGCAAGCTCGCCGACCAGGGCGAGTACGTGAAGTCCGCGTCCAGCACCGTCGAGGCCCCCGTGGCCCGGCGGCTTCGTGACGCCTACGCCAAGAACGACGCGAAGGCCAAGCCGGCGGGCGCCCGCCCGGCCCCGCCGAAGCCCGCGCCGTCGGGTGAGACCAAGAGCGACACGTCGGCCCCGCGTCCGCCGGCCCCGGCCGGCAAGCCGGGTCCGCGTCCGGTGCCCGGCCCCAAGCCGATGGCCCCGAAGCCGGTGGCGAAGCCCGCCACCCCG
>NZ_JBHTLK010000421.1:0-2658 GCF_042678885.1 Saccharothrix hoggarensis | reverse complement strand
CGTCGGCGGCGGCGCTCGGGTAGGAGCCGAGCGAGTCGAGCGCGGCGGCCAGCAGTTCGCGCAGCCACGCCGGCGGCGCGGGCATCCGCACGTTCACCGCGAAGTCCGCGAGTCCGGGCGCGGCGTCGACGTCCCCGTGGTGGCGCAGCAGCGCCCGGCCGGGATCCTGGCTGGTCATCGCCGCGAGTCTAGGCGATCTGCGCCGGGCCGGTTCCGCGCTAGTCGATTTGGGACGCCGCCCAGTCCAGGTACGCGCCCGGAAGCTCGCGCAGGATGCCCAGCGCCTCCGGGTCCGCCGACGACGAGCCCGCGAGGTCCGGCAGCGCGCGCACCGCCTGCGCCGCCAGGGACGTGCAGTGGGCGAAGGTGTCGGCGACCAGGCTCGTCTCACGCAGCTCGGCCAGCAGCCGGGTCAGCTCGGCGTCGGTCAGCTCGCGGCCCCGGTTGGCGAGGAGCGTGCGCTGGTCCGCAGTCAGCGCGCCGAGCAGCGGCAGCGTGTAGACGCCCTGGCGGATGTCGTTGCCGACGGGCTTGCCCAGCCGCTCGGACGTGGACGCCAGGTCCAGCAGGTCGTCGAGGACCTGGAACATCAGGCCGAACAGGGCGCCGAACCGGGCCATGTCGGCGGTGGTCGCCTCGTCCGCGTCGGCGCAGTGCGCGGCCAGCACGCAGCCCACCTCGAACAGCGCGCCGGTCTTCAGCTCGACGGACCGGCGGGCGTTCTCCTTGGTGCGCAGCGGGTCGTAGAGGTCCAGCACCTCCAGCACCTGGCCCTCGACCAGGTCGGTGACGGCCTGGGCGAGCCTGCTCGCGGCGAACGGCGAGATGCGGTCCAGCGCGGCCTGGCTCGCGCGGGCCAGCATGAAGTCGCCGACCAGCACGGCGGGGCCCATGCCCCAGTCGGCGTTGACGGTGCGCACGCCGCGGCGCTCCTGCGCGTTGTCCATGAGGTCGTCGTGCACCAGGGACCCGGCGTGCAGCAGCTCGACGCACGCGGCGGCGGTGACGGCCTGGTCGGTGATCCTCCCCGAGACGGCCAGCGAGCCGGCCAGGATCAGCACCGACCGGAGGCGCTTGCCGCCGGCGGCGGTGATGCGACCGGCGAAGGTGTTCACGATCGGCAGGGACGACGAGGTCGCCAGGGCCCGGATCTCGTCCTCGACCTTCGGCAGCGCCCGGGCGAGCGCCGGCATGGTCGGCATGATCGGCACGGTGGACGGCTTCACGGTGGACACGCGGTGATCGTCCCGCGTCATACCTGAGAGGCCGCTGAGATCATCGAACTGGGTGCGGTTCGCCGAACCCCCGTCGGGCTGCGCCGGGGCGAACCGCGGACCGGCGGACCGGTCCGCGGCCGCCCAGGCGTGCGACGGCCTACACCACGGAGACGGCGACCGCGAAGAAGACCAGCGCGATGCTCAGGACCAGGTGCGCGAGCGAGGGCATCTCGCACCTGGCGGACCGGCACAGCGATGGCTCGATCACGGCCCGTCGCCCTTCACGTCACTTGTGCGAGTCATTCACATTCCTTCCCGACACATTCTCCCCCCATGTTCTCATTCTCCCCCCTCGTTCTGCGTCGGAATTTCGGGTCCGTTCGTTACCCGTTCTCGCGCTTGCGGAGGCTTTCCTCGGCGGCGGACAGGAACCGGGCCCGCTCCTGGCCCGCCCGACGCCTCCGCTCCCGCTCACGCACCCAGGCGAGCACGTCGTCCGCCCGCAGGCCGGCCGCCTCGCGGTAGAACTCGTCCTCGAACCACCACCACGCGCGAATGCCGTGCCGGGCAATGCGCACGGGCTGTTCCCGACGCGACACATCGAGTGACGAGAAATCGGTGACGAGCACCGGCGGGCACCCCGTCCCGACGAAGAAATGCCTTTTCCGGAACAGCGGGCCCCGGTCGGTGAAGAACCCGGCGTTCGGGTCGGGCTCCGGCCCGCCGGGCGACGTCACCGGCCGGGGCCGCGCGAACGCGGGCGTCTCCGGCCACGACCGACGGCGCAGCGCCACCGCCCCGCCGACCACCAGGCCCACCGCCGCCGAGGCGACGAGCAGCACGACGACACCCACCAAGACACCGGACACCCGAACCCCCGACGAGGACCGGCCACCGCGCCCGACCTGGCAGACTCACCCGCCGTGGCGCTGACCGTCTCGTTCATCTGCACCGGCAACATCTGCCGCTCCCCCGTGGCCGCGATCATATTCCGCGAGCACCTGCGCCGGGCCGGCCTGGGTGACCGGGTGGAGGTGACCAGCGCGGGCACCGGCGGGTGGCACGTGGGCGACCCGGCCGACCCGCGGGCCGCGCAGTCGTTGGCGGACAACGGTTACCCGACCGAGCACACCGCGGCGCAGGTCGGCGAGAGCCACCTCGACGCGGACCTGCTCGTGGCGCTGGACTCGGGGCACGCGCGCGAGCTGCGGCGGAGGGTCGCCGACCCGGACCGGGTGCGGCTGCTGCGGTCGTTCGACCCGGACGCGGACGGCGTCGACGTGCCCGACCCGTACTACGGCGACAAGGCCGGGTTCGACGCCGTGGTGGAGATGGTAGAAGCCGCTGTCCCCGGCCTGCTGGCGTGGGTGCGCGACCGCCTGTGACCGCGGCGGGGGCGGCGAGCGAGGCGGCCGGCGCGGCCGGCGTGGCGGCGGTCGGC
>NZ_JBHTLK010000420.1:0-2666 GCF_042678885.1 Saccharothrix hoggarensis | reverse complement strand
CGGCGGGCGGCGGTGGCGGGGCGGGCAGGTCGTCGGCGAGCGCGGCGAGTTCGTGGTGGTGGACGGCGGTGTAGGCGGCGGCGATGCGCTCGTCGGCTTCGGCGAGGGTGAGGCGGCCTTCGCCGACGGCGTCGCGGAGCCGGGCGGCGGTGTTCTCGCGGTCGGTGTCGGAGGCGCGCTGCGGGTTCCCGATCGGTTGGCCGGTGGCGCGCGTGGCCGGTGCGGGGGCGTGGGCGTGGGGTGTGTCCATGTCGTCGATGCTCCGCGTGGTCGCGCGTCTCGGCGTCGGTCGGGAAGCGGTGACGGGAAGTACGTCCACCGACGTACGTGTGGGGGCATGATCGGGGGTATGTCCTCGTGGTTCGTGCCGTTGGCGGTGGCGGTGGTGGTCTTCTGGGTGGGTGTGCGCCACGTGCGCGCGTCCCAGTCGGACTCGTTGCTGGACGAGCACGCGCGGCGGCGGGTGGAGCCGGGCGCGGCGCCGCCCGCGCCGGTGTCGGTGTGGCGGGAGGCGAACCGGTTGTTCCGGTCGGGCGACCGGGAGGGGTTGCTGCTGCTGGCCGAGATCGGCCGGCACGCGCCGCGGCGGCGACAGGCGGTGGTGGACACGTGGCTGGCGGCGTTGCGCGGCGGGGTGGGCCGGGGGTTGGACGCGCCGTGGCGCACGGCGGTGCAGCGGGAGCTGGTGGCGCACCTGCGGCCGGGTGACGACTTCTGGCCGGGCATGGACGTGGTGGCGCCGGGCGCGATCCTGGTGGACCTGGACCTGTCGGGGTGCCGGCTGGGCCGGGTGGACCTGGTGGGCGCGGTGTTCGTGGGCGACGCGCGGTTCGAGGCGGTGACGGTGACGGGCGACGCGAACTTCGCGGGCGCGCGGTTCCTGCGGCACGCGGTGTTCACGGACGCGTTGTTCGCGCGGTCGGTGTCGTTCGGGCTGGCGGTGTTCGCGGGGAACCTGTCGTTGCGGTCGGCGCAGGTGGCGGACCAGTTGGTGGCGGCGCGGGCGAAGGTGTCGGGGCGGGCCGACCTGCGGGGCGCGGAGGTGTCGGGCCGGGCGGACTTCCGGCACGTGCGGTTCGGCGGGCGGGCGTTGTTCGCCGACGTGGTGTTCCACCAGGACGCGTGGTTCCGGCACGCGTGGTTCCGGGGCCGCACGGACGTGGGGTCGGCGTTGATCGGCGAGGCGGCGGAGTTCGGCAACGCCCGGTTCGGCCGCGGCGCGATGCGCTGAGCGCTCCTGCGCCGGCGGACTGAAGGTCGGCGGCCGGAGTCGGGCGGTTTGGGGGTCGGGCGGCCGAGGGTTGGCCGGTTCGGCTCAGGCGGTTCGGCCGCGGCGGTGGTCGGCGACGTGGACGCGGTTGGCGCACCGGGTGGTGCAGTAGCGGCGGCGGCCGTTGCGCGAGGTGTCGACGTAGACGGTGCGGCAGCCGGGGCGGGCGCAGCGGCCCAGCCGGCCGGGGTCCTCGCAGACGGCGTGGGCGAGGTCGGCGGCGGTGAACGCGCGGACGCGGTGCGCCGTGGGCGCGTGCTCGGGGGCGAAGTGCAGGTGGGGCGGCCTGTCGTCGTGGGTGGAGATGTAGGGCTTGGCGGCGGCTTCGACGAGCAGGTCGTTGACGAGGGCGACCTGGTCGGCGGCGCCGTCGAAGACGGGGGAGAGGCGGGCGGCCCAGTCGGTCAGCTCGCGGGCCTGGTCCGCGTCGAGCGTGCCGACGGGTTTGTAGCCGTGGTCGCGCAGCAGGGCGGCCAGCTCGTCGGCGCCGCTGCCGGGGTCGGCGTTGACGAGGGCGGCGGCGAGTTCCGCGGCCGCGCCGCCGTAAGGGTTGAAATGCACTGAACCATGACACCACGCTGGTGCGGTGAACACCAGATGCCCCTGTTGCGGGTGGCCCAGCGCCGAGCACGTGTACCCGGTCTCGTCCCACGGCGACGTGCAGTACGTGCGGTGCGTGTGCGGCGTGTGGCTGGTGGTCGAGGCGGGTCGGGTGGTGGCGACGGCGGGCCGGCCCTGATCGGCTAGTGTCCCGTCCCCGTGACGAGCCGTCGGGACCTGCTGTGCGACTGCGCGATCTCGGTGCTGGCGGCCGAGGGCGGCCGCGGCCTGACGCACCGGGCGGTGGACCGGGCGGCGGGCGTGCCCGAGGGCACCACGAAGAACTACTTCCCCACGCGCGACGCGCTGCTGCGCGCGGCGGCGGCCCGGATGACGGCGTCGCACGCGGCGGCGGTGCGCCGGCTCCGGGAGACGACCCCGCCGGACGTGTCGCCGGCCGAGGTCGCGCGGCTGTACCCGGCGCTGCTGCGACGCGCGGTCGCCGACGACGCCACGCAGCTGCTGGCGATGGTGGAGCTGTACCTGGAGGCGGTGCGCCGGCCGGGCGTGCGCGAGGCGCTGGGGCGGATGGCGGTGTCCAACGCCGAGGCCGGCGCCGGGCTGCACGCGGCCGCGGGGCTGCCGAGCACGACGCGCGACGCGGGCCTGCCGGACGCCTACTTCCTGGGGGTGGCGCTGTCGCTGGTGGCGTTGCCGCCCGAGGCGCTGGGCGCGGCGGGGCTGGACGACCCGGAGGCGCCCGGCCTCGGGTTGTTCCGCGCGGCCGTCCCCGGCCGTGGCTCAGCCGACGGGGACGAGCGGTTCGACGGCGGTGACGACGAGCGCGCCGGCCGCC
>NZ_JBHTLK010000419.1:0-2674 GCF_042678885.1 Saccharothrix hoggarensis | reverse complement strand
GCGCGCTGGCCCGCACGCGGGAGGGCGGGCACAGCGCGTTCCGCGTGGTGCACGCGGGCGGTGACGCGACCGGCGCGGAGGTGGAGCGCGCGCTCCTGGCGGCGTCGTCCGACGGGCGGGTGCCGATGCTGGAGGGGCACGTCGCCGTGGACGCGGTGCGCACCCCGCTCGGCCAGGTGTGCGGCCTGCTGGTGCTGGACGGCAACGGCGTGCCGGGCGTGATCGGCGCGCCCGCCGTGCTGCTGGCCAGCGGCGGCCTCGGGCAGCTCTACCAGGCCACGTCCAACCCGGAGGTGGCCACCGGCGACGGCCTGGCGCTGGCGTTGCGGGCCGGCGCGGCGGCGGCGGACGTCGAGTTCGTCCAGTTCCACCCGACCGTCCTGTACACGGGGCGCGGCGCGCGTGGCCGCTGCCCGCTGGTGACGGAGGCCGTGCGCGGCGAGGGCGCGGTGCTGGTCGACGCGACCGGCGCGCGGGTCATGCGCGGCGTGCACCCGCTGGAGGACCTGGCGCCGCGGGACGTCGTGGCGGCGGCGATCACCCGGCACGTGGCGGCCGCGCCCGGAGGCGTGGACGACCACGTGTTCCTCGACGCGACGGGCATCGCGGACTTCGCGCGGCGGTTCCCGACCGTGCACGCGGCGTGCCTGGCGGCGGGCGTCGACCCGGCGGACGAGCCGATCCCGGTGGCCCCGGCGGCGCACTTCGCGTGCGGCGGCGTGGTGTCCGACGTGGACGGTCGAACGGGCGTGGCCGGCCTGTACGCGGCGGGCGAGGTGGCCCGGACCGGGCTGCACGGCGCGAACCGGCTGGCGTCCAACAGCCTCCTCGAAGGACTGGTGGTGGGCGCCCGGGCGGCCGAGGCCGTCGAGGCGGACCTGGCGCTGGGCGTGCTGGCCCGGTGCTCGACGGCGAACGCCGGCCCGGTGGAGCTGCCCACGGCGCCGGTCGCGGCCCGCGACTCGTTGCAGCGGGTCATGTCCCGGTACGCGGCCATCGGCCGTGACGCCGAGGGCCTGGCCGTGGTCGGCTCGGTGCTCGACCTGTCCACTGTGGACCGCAAGCTCGACACCAGGCAGCTGGTGGAGGACGCGGCGCTCACCGTGGCGGCGCGGGCCCTGATCGCGGCGGCGGCGGAGCGCGAGGAGTCGCGCGGCTGCCACGTGCGCACGGACTTCACCGAGCGGGACGACGTGGGCTGGCAGCGCAGCCAGGTGGTCCGGCTCAACCCCTCCGGCCAGCCGGTGCTGGCCGATCCCGTGGTGGCGGTGGGAGTGGCATGAACGACGAAGACCTGGTGGCGGGCTCGCGGTTCGGGCTCGACCTGGACGACGCGCGTCGGGTGATCGCGACGGCGCTGGAGGAGGACCTGCGGTACGGCGCGGACGCCACGACGGAGGCCACCGTGCCCGCCGACGCGGTGGCCGTGGCCGAGCTGACGCCCCGCGCGGCCGGCGTGCTCGCGGGCATCCCGGTGGCGCTGGAGGTGTTCCGGCGGGTCACGGACGTCGAAGTGCTGGACCGGCGGTCCGACGGCGACAAGGCCGTGCCCGGCGAGCCCGCGCTGGTGCTGCGCGGACCGGTGCGCGGCCTGCTCACCGCCGAGCGCACCGCGTTGAACCTGCTGTGCCACCTCTCCGGCGTGGCGACGCTCACCGCCGCCTGGGTCGACGAGGTCGCCGGCACGAAGGCGGCGGTGCGGGACTCCCGCAAGACCCTGCCGGGCCTGCGGCTGCTGGAGAAGTACGCGGTCCGCTGCGGCGGCGGCGTGAACCACCGTCTCGGCCTCGGCGACGCCGTGCTGATCAAGGACAACCACGTCCGGGCGGCGGGTTCGGTGCGCGCGGCGATGGCCGCCGTGCGCGCCCACGCGCCGCACCTGGCGTGCGAGGTCGAGGTCGACTCGCTGGACCAGCTGGACGAGGCCGTCGCCGAGGGCGCGGAACTCGTGCTGCTGGACAACTTCACCGTCGCCGACTGCGCGGAGGCGGTGCGGCGGGTCGCGTCGGCCGACGTGCGGCTGGAGGCGTCGGGCGGGCTCACCCTGGACGTGGCCAGGGCGTACGCCGAGACGGGCGTGGACTACCTGGCGGTGGGAGGCCTCACGCACTCCGCCCCGGCGCTCGACCTGGGTCTGGACCTGCGCTAGGCAGGGGGACGCACCCGCGCCCGGGGCATGAGGCGCGGGCACGTCCTGGTCAGGTGTCGCGACGCCTGGTCCGGTCGTCGCGCTCCACGTCCACCTGTTCCTTGCGGACCTCGCCGCGGACGTGCTGCTGCTCGGTCACGGTCTCCTTCTCCATGCGGACCTTCTCCACCGGCCTGGTCGTCTTCTCGACGACCGGCTCCTGGCGGTGCAGGGTGACCTCGGTCTCCTCCTCGGTGAACGCCCGGCCGGTCGGCTCGCCGTCGGCCGGCTCGCGCACCACGCGGACCTCCTCGTGCGACACGGGCACGGTGACGTCCCTCTGCTCGGTCACCACGTGCTTGACCAGCCGGACCTTGCCGGCCTCCACGTCGCGGGTGCCGACGTCGAGGTCTTCCTCGTAGCGCGTGACGTAGTCGCCGGTCCCGGAGCGGGCCTCGTGCTTGCCGCGCCGCCCGGTGTCGGCCTGCCCCGTCGCGGCCTGCCCGGTCGCGGCCTGCCCGGTCGCGGCCTGGTCCGTCGCGGGCT
>NZ_JBHTLK010000418.1:0-2693 GCF_042678885.1 Saccharothrix hoggarensis | reverse complement strand
GGCCGCCGCCGCCCGCGCCGCCTTCGTCTCGCGCGACGCCTCCGCCTCGCACGCCTCGACGGCCGCCCGCGCCGTGGCGCGGTCACCCGCCGCCAACGACAGGCGGACCAGCTCCGGCAGCCACTGGTGGCGCAGCATCATGTCCGCGTACCGGGTGTCGAGGATCGCGCCCAGCACGGACACCGCCCGCGCGTGATCGCCGTCCCGCGCCGCCGCCATGGCCTGCGCCGCGATGAGGAAGTCGCAGTTCTCCCGGTACGCCTCGGTCACCAGCGGCAGGTTCAGGCCCTCGGACAGGTGCGCGTCCAGCCGGGGACCGTCGTCGCGGTGGGCCGCGATCAGCGCCACGACGCCGTGCAGCAGCACGGGACCGCCCTCCCGCAGCCCGTACCCGGTGAACTCGGGGTCGTCGAGCACGGTGCCCAGCCGGGCCACCGCGTCGTCCCAGCCACCGAGCCAGAACTGGTGCACGGCCGCCGCCAGGTGCAGCCCGGCCACCGGCGTGCCGCGCCCGGCGATGTCGAACGCCGTGTCCAGGCTGCGGCTCGCCTCGTCCAGCCGGTCGAGGCACTGCAACGTGAAGATCCTGTTGTCCAGCAACAACAACCGCAGGTCGGTCAGGCTCACGTCGGTGCCGACCACGTCGAGCGCCTGGTCCAGGTAGGCCACGGCGCGCGGGTAGTCCCGGCGCACGGCCTCGACCTGCCACAGCACCTCCAACGCCTGGGCGATCGCGAACGGGTCCGCCGCCCGCTCCCCCGCCTCGATCGCCTCCCGCGCGCTGGCCTCGGCGCCGTCCAGCTCGCCGATGCCCGCCCGCTGCACGAGGGCCAGCAACGACAGCAGGCGCGCCCGCCACCGGTCCGACAGCACCGGGTCCGCCAACGCCTCCCGTGACGCCCGCACGGCGTCCTCGGCCCGCGCGCCGCGGTACGGCATGTACGCGAGCGTCCACCGCACCTCGGCGATCCGGTCCGGTTCGCGCAGGCGCGGCAGCGCGCGGCGGGCGTGCTCCTCGGCCTCGGCGTCGCGGTTGATCCGGAACAACGCGCTGCTGAGGTGCGCGGCGAGCGTCGCGTCCCGCTCGTCCCGCGCCACCGACGACGACAGGCACCGCTGGAGCAGGTCGACGGCCACCAGCGGCGCGCGGTAGACCAGCGCGGGCGCCTGCTCCACCAGCCAGTCCAGCACCCACGACCCGACCTCGCCGGACGCGGCCAGCAGCTGCTCGGCCACGTGGTCGACGGGCGCGCCGGACGCCGCCAGCGCCCGCGCCGCCTGCTGGTGCAACGCGGTGCGCAGCGCGGCGGGCGTGCCCTCGTAGAGCGCCTGCCGGATCAACGGGTGGCGGAACGCCATGCGCGGCCCGGCGTCACGCAGCACGCCCGCCGCGATGGCCTCCTCCAGCCGCGCGGCCAGGTCGAACACCGGCGTCCCGAGGACCACCGACAGGTCGCCCACCACGAACTCGCCGCCGAGCAGCGCCGACCACCGCAGCACCTCCCGCGTCGGGTCGGTGAGGAAGTCGAGCCGGCCCGTCACGGCGGACACCAGCGACATCGGCGCCCGGTCGAACGCGTGCGCCGACACGTCCGCCACGCCGGTGTCGACCTCGACGACCTGCTCGCGCACCAACGCGTCCGCGACCTCCCGCACGTACAGCGGGTTGCCGCCGGCACGGGCCGCGATCGTGCGCAGGCCGGGGCCGGGCGTCGCGCCGACGAGCCGGCCGACGAGCCCCGCCACGTCGCCGTCGGCCAGGGGCCTGAGGTCGAAGACCGTGCCGCCGCCGGACTCGACGTCACGGCGCAGGCGCGCGATCTCGGCCCGGTACGGCACCGGTCGCGCCGCGCCGACGAGCAGCAGCCGGGTGCGCCGCGCCAGGGCGGACAGCCGGTGCCACAGGTGGGCGCTGGTCTCGTCCGCCCACTGGAGGTCGTCGAGCGCGACGGCGACCGGCCCGTCCGCGCACAGCTGCTCGACCAGGGCCACCAGCCGGTCGACCGCGCCGAACACCGGGTCGGAGTCGGCGAAGATCGACCCGGCGGGCCGTTCCTGCCCGAGCGCCCGGGCGGTCGCGGCCCGGCGCGAGTCCGGCGAGTTCGGCTCGACGGCGAAGGCGTCCAGCGCCAGGCGCAGCGGGAAGCGCGTGCCGAGCTCGTCGGCGACGGCGTGCGCGATCTCGTGACCGTGCCGCCGGGCGTGGGCCAGCACGGCGGCGAGCATCGCGGACTTCCCGATGCCCATCTCGCCTTCCAGCCACAGCAGCCGGCCGTGCCCGGCGGTGACGTCGTCCACCAGCCGCCGCACCGCGGCCAGCTCGGCGGTCCGCCCGACCAGCTCGGCGCCGGGGTCGGGTTCCCCCCGGACGCGGGGCGCGGGCGGTCGCGCGGACGGCGCCCGCTCGTCGCGCCGCGCGTGCTCCTCGCCCCGGGACCCCGTGGTGCCGAGGATTTGCGCGTGCACGGCACGCAGGCGTTGCCCCGGCTCGACGTGCAGCTCCGACACCAGCACGCGCCGGCCGTCGCGGAACACCTCCAGCGCCTCGGCGTTGCGCCCGGACCGGTGCAGGGCGAGCATCAGCAGCTCACGGGCGCGTTCCCGCAACGGCTCCTCGGCGACGAGCGCGGCCAGCTCCGCGACGACGTCGGCCGGGCCGCCCGCGGCCAGCGCCGCCTCCGCCCGCAGCTCCC
>NZ_JBHTLK010000417.1:0-2703 GCF_042678885.1 Saccharothrix hoggarensis | reverse complement strand
CGGTCGACGCGGCGGCGACGTTGCTCGGAGCCGGGACCGCTTCCGGGTCGGCCGCGCTCGGGGCGCAGGCCGCGAGCAGCGCGACGACGAGCGCGGATGCGGCGATCCGCGCCGCTCCCACGTCGGATCGGGCCATGGCGGGGCAGCTCTCCACTTCCGGGCGGTTCCTACCGGGACACCGGGGATGAACGCACGCCACCCGGCGCCGTTCAGTGTAGAGATCGACTGACCCTCTCGGGTGTCAACCGGACGAGGCAACAAGCTCCACTTCGAAACCGTCCGTGTTCTCGATGTACCCGGCGTAGTGATCCGGACCACCCGCGTGAGGATATTTGTCCGCGAACAACGGCGACCAGCCGTGCTCGGTCGCGGCGGCGACGAGCCGGTCGACCTCCGCCCGGCCGGCCACGTGGAACGCCAGGTGGTTGAGGCCCGTGCCGAGGCGGTGGTGGGCGTCCATCGCGGGCGACCGCTCGACCACCACGTACGTGGGGCCGAGGCGCCAGCTGACGCCCGCCGGCCAGCGCTGGTGCTCGACCCAGCCCAGCTCGCCGAGCAGCCAGCCGATGCTCCGCTCGGCGCGGGCCAGGTCGGGCACCCACAACTCGACGTGGTGCAGGTGCCCCGCCGTCATCCCCGGGGACGCCGTCATCCCCGGGACGCCGCCGTCCCCGGAAGGCCCCCGGTCACAGCAGGATGCTCCCGCCCGCCTTCGGCTCGGCCGCCACCGCGGAGTACGCCGCCGCGATCAGCGCCGGGTCCGGGCCCTCCAGCCGACCGGGCTTGGCCAGGCCGTCCAGCACGACGAACCGCAGCACGCCCGACCGGGTCTTCTTGTCCGTGCGCATGCCCTCCAGGAGCTGGCCCAGCGCGTCCGGGTCGTAGCCGGTCGGCAGGCCGAGGGAGGTGAGGATCGAGCGGTGGCGGTCGGCGGTCGCGTCGTCCAGCCTGCCCGCGAGCCGGGCCAGCTCGGCGGCGAACACCAGGCCGACGCTGACCGCCGCGCCGTGCCGCCACCGGTACCGCTCGCGGCGCTCGATGGCGTGCGCCAGCGTGTGGCCGTAGTTCAGGATCTCCCGCAGGTCCGACTCGCGCAGGTCGGTCGACACCACGTCGGCCTTGACCTGGATCTTGCGCCGGACCAGCTCGCCGAGGACGTCGCCGGACGGGTCCAGCGCGGCCTCCGGGTCGGCCTCGATCAGGTCGAGGATCACCGGGTCGGCGATGAAGCCGCCCTTGACCACCTCGGCCATGCCCGCGACCAGCTCGTTGCGCGGCAACGTCTCCAGCGTCGCCAGGTCGACGAACACGGCCTCCGGCTCGTAGAACGTGCCGACCAGGTTCTTGCCCGCGTCGGTGTTGATGCCGGTCTTGCCGCCGACCGCCGCGTCCACCATGGCCAGCAGCGTCGTCGGCACGTGGACCAGCTTCACGCCGCGCATCCACGTGGAGGCGACGAACCCGGCCAGGTCGGTCACCGCGCCGCCGCCCAGACCGATCACCACGTCGGTGCGGCCCAGGCCGATGCGGCCGAACACGTCCCAGCAGTACCCGGCGACCCGCAGGTCCTTGCCGTCCTCCGCGTCGGGCACCTCGACGCGGTGCGCGTCGATCCCGGCCGCGGCCAGCTCCTCCCGGACCGCGTCGGCGGTCTCGGCCAGGGTGGGCGTGTGGACGATCGCCGCCTTCGCCGTGCCCTTCAGGGTCTCGACCAGGTCGCCGAGCAGGCCGCGGCCCACCACCACGTCGTACGGTCGTTCCGCGGCCACGCGAATCCGCACCGGCTCGCCCATCACCACTCCCCTCGTCGGGTCACCATTCGACCACGTCCGCGCCGAGCGCCGCGCCGCCCCACACCCCGGCCAGCACGTCGGCCTGCTCCTTGACCGCCTCGCGGGCGGAGCCCTTCACCTTCGACCAGCCCGCGACGCGGAACGTCGCCGTGCGGCCGCGGACCTCGTGCCGCCAGGGGCCCGCGACCCGGCCGTGCAGGACGAGCGCGCCGGGGCTGCCGACGGGCCGCCACACCTGCCGGGCCACGTCCGGGTCGGCGACCAGGTCGCGCGGGCCGAGGAGGTACGGGTCGCGCGGGAACAGCAGCAGCCCGGCGGGCGGGTCGGGCACGTCGCCGTCGGCGATGCGGGCGAGGTCGTCCTCGTGGACGAGCAGCCGCCTGCCGTCGACCGCGACCCGGTGCAGGTCCGGCCACCCGTCCGGCGGGCCCGCGCCCAGCCACTTCTCCGCGTCGGCCTTGGCGAACGGGCCGACGAGCCGCGCGTACTCGCGCAGCAGGGTCGGCTCGCCCGGCTCCTCGACCTCGGGTTTCGCCGTCGGGCGGCGGAACGTGAGCTTCGCGCCGACGTGCTCCAGCTCGATGCCCGCGAGGAGCGTGCCGAGCCGGAACAGGTTCTCGATGACGTGGTGGGTGTCGCAGCCGGGGCAGTACGGGCTGGCGACCGGGGGCAGCAGCGGGCTGATCGCGGCGGACAGCTCGCCCTTGGTGGCCGTGTCGCCGGGGAACTCGCGGTGCATCAGGTCCACGACCAGGTCGACGTGGTCCAGCTCGGGCACGGGGTGCGCGCCGCACCACGCCGCCAGCTGCTTCTCCGTGCGCGGCCGGAGCTGCCGGCGCAGCGCGGGCAGGTCCTCGCGGCGGTGCAGGTGGGACTCGCCGCGCACGCTCAGCACCCGGCCCAGGTCCTC
>NZ_JBHTLK010000416.1:0-2720 GCF_042678885.1 Saccharothrix hoggarensis | reverse complement strand
ACGGTTTTGCTTGGTCGCTAAACCACTTACCGGAGACCTCGCCACGTTCCGGCCACCGACACGCCGCCGGTCACCTCACCTTTGAAACACGCGCTAGGGGTCGACGCGGTCGAGGGCGGCGCCGTCCCAGGTCGTCTGGGTGCACGCCACGCCGCGCCCGTTCTTCGGCCGCAGCACGTCGTAGATGTGCATCCGCGGGATCTTGTCAGACACGCCCCACCCGCTGGGCCAGGTGATCACCCAGTCCATGTCGAGGTCGACGAGCAGCCCGAGCATGCGCGCGATCGTCGGGTCGTCCAGCCGCTCGAACGCCTCGTCCAGCAGCACCAGCCGCAACGGCGAGAACTCGCCGCTCACCGCGTCGTAGAACGACGCCGCCGCCGCGAACAGCGTCACGTACGAGATCAGCCGCGTCTCACCGGACGACAGCTGCCGCAGCCGCCGCTCGCGCGGGCCGCCGTCGGGCCCGGTGTCGGCCACGGTGACGGTGAACTGGTGCCACGTCCGGTAGTCCAGCGCCCGCGACAGGATCTCCGCGTAGCTGCCGGTGTGCGAGTCGCGCTCGGCCTCGATGCGCTCGGTGAACACGCGCCGCAGCGTGGCGTCCTGCTCGGGGGTGCGTTCCGCGTACGGCAGCCGGACCAGCGCCAACGCGTCACGCGTCGCCTCGTCCAACGCCGCCGACGGCTTCCACGCCAGCTTCACGTGCACGCCCTGCGACGACCGCGCCCGCCCCAGCACCTCGTTCATCCGCTTGCACAGGTCCTCGGCGACGGCGATCTGCCCGCGCAGCCACTCGGCCAGGTCGCGGATGAGGTAGTCGGCGAAGATGTTCTGGTAGCGCTCGTCGAGGAAACCGCGCTGCTCGGCCAGCTTCGCCGTCACGTGCCGCGCGGCGACGGCGACCGGACGGGCGCCTTCCTCGCCGGTGACGGTCACGGTGAGCAGGCCGACGTGCTGCTCGGCGGCGATGTCGTGGCTGCCGGCCAGCGACGTCTGCAACGCCTGCAGCTTGCTGATCACCGTCGCCTCGCCCGCGCCGCGCCGGTCGACCCCCGTCAGGGCCGCGCGCACCGACGTGACGTCCTCCGGCACGTCCGGCAGCGCGGCCACCAGCACACCGGGCGCGGCGATCGTCGCCTTGAAGTGCTCGACCGCGCGGGTCAGGGTGTCGCGCGCCGCCGCGAGCTGCTCGGCCGACGTCTCCAGCTGCGCGCTGAGCTTCGCGGCCTGCTCGCGTGCCGACGCGACCTCTTCCCGCACTCCCTTCAGCTCACCGCGCATCTCCCGCCGTGAACGCTCCAAAGTGGACAGCTGGTCGGCGATCTCCCGCGCCTCGCCGCCGATCGCGCCGGCGGCCTCGGCCAACGTCGAGGCCTGCGACGCGTAGTCGACGCACCGCGCCTCGGCGTCGGACTCCGCCGCGACCCGATCCGCCACGGCCGCGTGGTAGCGGTGCGTCGCGTCGGTCAGGTCGGTCACGGTGCCCTGGCACTGGCGGCGGAGCACGTCGCCGAGCCGGTCGGCGGTGCGCTGCGCCTCGCCCGCCGCCTGCCGGGCCTGCTGGAGGCCTTCGGTGGTGGCGGGCAGGCCGGCGTCACCGGCCTGGCGGACGACCTCTGCGGCAGCGGCCTCACTGCGGGCCTGCGCGGCGGCCAGCTCCTCGCGCAACTCCTCGGCCCGCCGGGCGGCCCGGTCGGCCGATTCCTGCGCCGCCTGGAGCCGACCGTGCCGGGCGACCAGCTCGCGATCCGCGGGGAACCGGTCGAGGTGGGCCTCCCACCGCTCGACCAGGTCGCGCACGGCGGCCGGCGCGGCCTCCGCCGCGCCCAGGTCGGCGCGCAGGGCCGCGAGTTCGTCCTCCAGTTCGGCGATCCGGCGCTGCCGGGCCGCCTCGCGCGCGCCCGCGCCGATGAACTCCGCCGCGTCCTTCCGCCACGCGCCGGTCAACACGCCCGCCTGCCACCGACCGTCCACCGACACCGCGAACGACACCTCGCCACCCTGCGACGAGGACGACGGCGGCGACGAGGACGACGACGGGGACGGGGACGACGGCAGGGCGCGCAGGGACACCGACGCGAGCAGTTCCGCCACCACGTCGGCGGGGACGGGCGAGGTCGGCTCGACGGCTGGTACCAGGACGGACGCCAGGGACGGGCCGTCGACGGCGGCACCGGGCACGGCCAGCACACCGCGTTCCACGGCCTGGTCGGCGGGTGGCACGGCGGCGTCGGCGCCGGCCTGGGCCGCGCCTGGGTCTGCGGAGTGGGCGGCGTCCCGGGGGTCGGCGTCCCGGGGGTCGGCGGGCTGGGGGTCGGCGGGCTGGGGGTCGGTGGGGTGAAGGGCTGCGGGGTCGGGGGTGGAGGGGTGGGGGGTGGTCTCGGCGGCCGATTCTCTCAACCGAGGGGCGGTAACAGTGTTTCCGTACATTTTCCGGGCAAGATCACCCGATCGTGTTTCCCGGCCCTCCGGCGTCACCCAGGCGTCGAGGAGGCCGGACGCCTCCAGCGCCGCCTCCAGGCCTGCCCGCGCCGCGCCGTCCACGGCAGGGTGGAAGTCGACCAACCGGTAGAACGGCGCACCGGCCCCCGCCTCCCGCGCCGCCCCGCCGAACCGGCTCCGCTCGGGTTCCCGCGCCGTCCCCGACCGCAGCCCGGCCAGCGCGGCGTCGCCCTCGTCGATCGCCGCCGCCCGCTCGCCCCGTCGCCGCACGACGG
>NZ_JBHTLK010000415.1:0-2728 GCF_042678885.1 Saccharothrix hoggarensis | reverse complement strand
GAACACCCTTCGTCCGTCTACAGCCACCGCCTCGACTTACGCATTACTCGTCTAGGCGTCCGACCTGACCTCGGTGGCGGACGACGGCCGGGCGCCCGCCAGCCGGTCCTGCACCAGCCCGTGCCGGAACTGGTAGGCGGCCCCCGCCTGGCACAGCACGCCGAGCTTGCGCGCGTCCTCAAGGAAGAGCATCAGCTCCCACGGCAGCTTGCCGCGCAGCGCCAACCAGATCCGCGCCACCGTGAACCACCACCAGCGCAGGTGCAGCACGGACAGCGCGAAGCCGAGCATGAGCCCGGACGCCAGGCCGAGGCCGACCATGCCGGACTGCGTCGGCCCGAACACCAGGCCGGCGGCCGCGCCGAACACCACGGCCAGCACCAGCGACCCCGTCCACACCGCGATCCGGTCCCGCGTCATCGTCCACTTGGGACTCGACGGCTGGGTCAGCTCGCCGCTGCCGCCCAAGCCGAACCGCAGCGCCACCGCCACCGCGATGCCCAGGCCCACCACGAGGCCCGCGGACAGCCCGTACAGCGCGCCGAACACCAGCCCGGCCGCCGTGCCCAGCACGCCGCTGACGACGACGAGGCTGCGCCACACCCCGAGCCGGGGCTTCGGCGTGCGGTGCCCGGACGCGTACAGGGCGGCCACCGCGACCGCCAGCCCCGCGGCCAGCCCGGTGATCGGGGCGAGCTTCGGCGTGTCCGTCGCGTACGCCATCAGCCAGGCGACGCCGAACCCGCCGATCGAGCCGAGCGCGACCGCGCCGAGCAGCGCCAACCACATCGCGCCGACCGAGCGGCGCAGGTCCCACCAACCCAGTTCGCGCACGCCCCGCCGGCGCATCTCGCCCGCCAGGAACGCGAGCCAGCGGGTCGCCTTGTCCCGCGGCCACACCTGGCTGGCCTGCGCCTGGTGGGCCACCGAGCGGTCGCCGAACGCGCCGTTGACCAGCGCGTCGACCAGGTGGTCCTCGATGGCGCGGCGGTCCGGGAACCGGCCGCGGTCCAGCAGCTCGCTCGGCTCGCCGTACCCGTGCACGACGCCCGCCAGCCACACCGCGAGCGGCGTGGACAGCGCCTCGGCCAGCCGTCCATCCGGCTCGTCGCGCAGGTGCAGGAAGATCGGCTCCCAGCGGGCCGCCGTCATCGGGTCCGACACCGCGCGCAGGTAGCCCGCGATCCCCTCGTGGTCCAACGGCTGGAGCTGCACGACGTCCGCGCCGGCGACCGGGACGCCCGCCTCGGCGAACTCCTCCGGCCGGCTGGTCAGCACGAGAGGCTGCCGGCCGGGGAACGCCCGGTTGACGCGGTCCAGCGCGGCGGCGCGCCGTTCGGGCGGGAGCTGGTCGAGGCCGTCGAGCACCGGGAACACGCGGCGCTGCTCGACCAGCAGGTCGCCCGCGTAGCTGCCGTACAGCTCGGTGTTGCGCAGGGCCGGGTGGTCCTCGTACAGCCGCCGGGTCATCCAGGTGCGCACGTCCTCCGCCTCCGGGTCCCAGGTGGAGAGGGGGAGGAGGAACGGCACCGGGCCGCCCTCGTACCGGTCGAGCAGGCCGATGGTCAGCAGCATCGCCGTGGTGCTCTTGCCCGCGCCCGGTTCGCCGAGGACCACCATGCGGGGGTTGCGCCGGAACGCGCGCACGATCCCGTCGCTGTGCCCCGGCTCGCCCTCGAGGGCGGTCCAGTGCAGGTCGAGGAGGTGGTCGTCCAGGCCGCGGGCGCGGCACTCCTCGTTCCACTGCGCGTGCAGGGCGCGGGCGAGCGCGGTGGTGGCCGCGTCGAGGTTCTCGTCGGTGGCGAGGCCCGCGGCCCGTCGGCGGTGCAGCCACGGGTCCAGGGCGGCGAGCAGGGCCAGGAACCCGAGGGCCAGGCCGGTCAGCCACAGTTCGGGGTCGATGCCGTAGTCGGTGACGAACAGGCCGGCCGCGGCGAGCACGGCGGCCAGCACGCACCCCGTGAGCACGGCTCGCTGGCGAAATCTGGACACCACGGCATCATGACCCACCGGTCACCGCTGGTGCCGGTGTGGTCACCCCTGTGTCGTGCGTACTCTCGATTGTGTGATCTGTCCGAAGTGCCACGACCTGATGCGCACCATCAGCCGCGGTTCCGTGCACGTGGACCAGTGCGAGAACTGCAAGGGCGTCTTCCTCGACGGCGGCGAGTTGGAACAGATCATCGCCGCCGAACGCGCGCACTACGCGCAGCCGTACCGGCCGGGAGGCGTTCCGCTCGCCGCGCCGGGCGGGGTGCCGCCGTACGTCCCCGGTCCGCCCGTGCCGGTTCAGGTTCCTCCCGGGCCGGGTGTAACCGTCTCGGTGACACCCGATCGGGCGGTTCCCGTCCCGGCGGCCGAGGCGACCGCGGTCGTTCCGGCCCCGGTCGGCGATCGGGAGGCCGAATCCGGGCAGGCTCGGCACACGACCGGTGCACCGGTTCCGCAGCCCACCGCCGCCCACCCGGCAGAGGTGGGCGGGAGCGGGCAGTCGACGCGGGTGGGGCACTCCGCCGAGTCGACGCGGGTCGAGCCCGGCGACGATGCGCCGCCACCGGCCGAACCTGGCGCGGAACCGCCGACGCGGGTTCAGCGTCCGGCCGATTCGCCGGAGCAGGCCGAGGACGCCGACGGGCCGCCCGCCTACGTCGAGCCCGCCGCCGGTCCGCCGACGCAGGCCGAGCACGGTCCGCCGACGCAGGCCGAGCACGCCGGGCCTGCGACGCAG
>NZ_JBHTLK010000414.1:0-2737 GCF_042678885.1 Saccharothrix hoggarensis | reverse complement strand
CCGAGCACGAGCACGCGCCGGCCGGGGTGCAGGTGCGGGACGAGGAGCGCGGCGGGCTTGCCGACCAGGCTGACGACGGCGACGTCGTCCAGCGCCCAGCCGAGCCGCGCGCACGCCAGCGACGCCGACGACGGGTGCGGCACCACGCGCACGTGCCCGGCGCCCAGCAGCCGGACCAGGGTCGTGCCGATGCCGTGGAACATCGGGTCGCCGCTGGCCAGCACGCCGACCCGCCGGCCGGAGTACCGGGACAGCAGCCCGGGCAGCGCCGGGACCAGCGGTGACGGCCACGGGACCCGGTCGAACGCGCCGGGGACCAGGTCCAGTTGCCGGCTGCTGCCGAGCAGCACCTCGCACGCCTCGATCTCGCGCCGGGACGCGGGCGGCAGGCCGTCCCAGCCGTCGGCCCCGATGCCGACGACGGTGATGTTCACACCGTCCCCAGCACGCGCGTGACGGCGATCTCGATCACCACGCGCTCGGGGTTGGGGCGCGGCGTCCGGTAGCGCTCGGCGTACCGCCGCACGGCGTCCTCCACCGCGTCGGACGACTGCCGGACGACGGCCCGGCCCTCCAGCGTCGACCAGCGGCGTCCGTCCACCTGGCACACGGCGGCGGGCACGCCCGCGTCACCGGCGGCGAGTATCCGGCGGACCTTGTGCGAGCCGCGCGAGCTGATCACCCGGGCGGTGGCGGTGTCCACGTCCAGCGTGACGCCGACCGGCACGACGTGCGGGGTGCCGTCCGCCCGGACGGTGGTCAGCGTGCACAGGTGGCGCTCGGTCCAGAACGCGCGGAAGTCCTCGCCCTTGGTCGACAACATGCGTGCATCATGCGGCACGCGCGGGCTAGGGTGGAAAACGTGACGCGTCGATTTAGCCGCCCCCGGCCGGGAGACCCCGTCGTCGGGGCCCGCGGCGTGCGCTAGTTCACGTGGTCCCGGTGGCGGACCGGCTCGGGGGACTCCTCTCCTGCCCGTCCACCAGCCCTCGAAGGGACCACCCGCGATGCCTCGCGACCTCAGCGACCCCACGTACGGGCCGCATGCCGTGCAACTGCTGGTAGCCGACATACTCGCCGCCCTGCCGGGAGACGTGCGCGTGCTGCGCGATCACCCGGAGGTGTCGGTCGACGACAACTACACGGCGTTGGGCTACCCGCCGGACGCCGTCACGCGTGACGCGAGCTACACCCGCTACACCGGCCCCGGCCGGATGCTGCGCAGCCACACGACCCCCGCGACCCACCCGTACACGACGGCCGGGCGGCAGGTCGACGTGCTGGTGGACGGCGAGTGGCTGGAGGTCGCCGAGTGCGGCCTGGCGGCGCGGCACGTGCTGCGGCGGGCGTGGCTGCCCGACGACGTGCACGGTCTCGCGCTGGGCGCCGGGCTGGACCGGTTGCTGATGCTGCGCAAGGGCGTCCCGGACATCCGCCTGCTGTCGTCGGAGGACCCGAGGGTGGCCGCGCAGATGCTCGACCTCACGCCGTACCGGCCGGTGTCGCGGCACCCGGCGATCACGCGGGACATCTCGGTGGCGGTGGACCCCGGCGCGGACGCCGAGACGATCGGCGACGCCGTCCGCGCCGTGATCGGGGACGTGGTGGAGGAGGTCGTGGTGGTGAGCGAGACACCGGTGCGCGACCTGCCGGAGGCGGCCGTGGCGCGGCTCGGCGCGCGGCCGGAGCAGCGGAACGTGCTGCTGCGCCTGGTCCTGCGCCACCTGACCCGCACGCTGACCGACGACGAGGCGAACGCCGCGCGTGACGCCGCCCACGCGGCCGTGCACCAAGGCGACCAGCCCTTGGTGCCGGTGTCCTGAGACGACCCGGTCGGTGGACGGAGGAGATGTTCCCGAAGGGGGGCCGCCCCGCCCACCGGCCGGGTCGTCAGGCCCGTACCTCGTTGAGGTAGTTGTAGATCGTGTACCGGGTCACGCCGAGGACGCCCGCGAGGTAGTCGACGGAGTCGCGGATGAGGAACAGGCCCGCCTCGTCCAGCACGCGGACGACCTGGGACTTGTGGGACTTCTTCATCAGCTCGACGGGCACCCCGACGGCGGCGACGGCGCGTTCCACGAGCAGGCGTTGGAGGGTGTCGACGTCGCCGGGGAACGCCTCGACGGCCGACACGGCGTGGTCGGGCCGGCGGTCGGGGCCGGGATCGCTGTTCACGCACAGGCAGCCCACGGCGACGCCGCGGTCGTCGCGCAAAAACACGGTGGACGAGCGGATCACCCGGCCGTCCGGGGCGTACGTCTCGTACCCCGCGAGGTCCTGCGTGGTGCCGCGGCGGACGAGGCCGAGCAGCAGGTCCGTCATCGGGCCGCCGACCTTGCGTCCGGTGAGGTCGCCCGCGATGGCGATGATCGAGTTGGGCAGCGCGCCCAGGTCGTGCAGGACGACCTCGGTGCCCGGTCCGACCGCCTCGGCCAGGCTGTTCACCGTGGGGATCAACGCGGTGAGCACGTCGGACGTCACGGCGGGCGCCGGCGTGGCGGCGCCCGGGACGGCCTTCGGCGCGCGGATCTCCTTCAGCGCGGCGGCGAAGCGGGCGATCGTGTCCGGGGTCGTGGAGGCGTGCGGCGACAGGCGGACGTGCTCCGGCCGCACGGTCGCCGTCACGCCCGCGTCCACGAGCGCCGCGCCGACCACGGACGGCGGGTGGTCGGGCAGGGTGAAGGCGAGGATGCCCGCGCGGCGGTCCACCGCGGACACCACCTCGCCGCCGGCCGCG
>NZ_JBHTLK010000413.1:0-2747 GCF_042678885.1 Saccharothrix hoggarensis | reverse complement strand
GTCGGCCACGGCCCACTGCCGTCACCGCCACCACCCGGAGCAGTCGTCGACGTGGACGTCGTCGTGGACGTGGTGGTGCGGCTGGTGGTCGACGACGACGTGCCGGTGGACGTCGCGGACGTCGTGGTCGACGTGGGCGAGCCCGTGCACACCACGCCGTTGAGCTTGAACGACGTCGGCGCGGGGTTCGAGCCGGTCCACGTGCCGTTGAAGCCGGGGGTCGTGGAGGCGCCGGTGGCGAGGGAGCCGTTCCACGAGGCGTTCCGGACGGTCACCGTGCTGCCGGACTGGCTGAACTCGCCGCCCCACAGCTGGTCGACGCGCTGGCCGGCGGTGAAGGTCCACTCCAGGGTCCAGCTCGACAGCGGGTCGCCCACGTTCGTGATGGTGACGTTCGCGCCGAACCCGCCGCCCCACTGGTTGACGACGGTGTAGTCGACCTTGCAGCCGGCGGCGGCGTGGGCGCTCTGCCCGCCGGCCACCACCATCGTCGCCGCCAACGCCGTGACCGACGCCGCGGCCGCCATCGCCGCCAGCCGACCGGTGGGCCTTGTCGTGCGGTTGCCTGTGCGCAAACTCATGCGTCGCCTCCTTGCGAGCGAGTTCCGTCGAGCAACTCCCCGTTGTTGTGCACATATCTGAACTAGTAGTTCGCACAACGTGTTCTGGGAGCGCTCCCGGAGACAATAACGCGTGGCAGGCGGATTGCACAGGATGTTCACGCACGTGAATGGAACGCCGGAATAATTGCTATTTCGACTGATTCGGCGAAACGCAGTCGAACAATGGTCGAATGGCGTTCGACGGCAATTGCGGCGGTGGTGGCGGTGATGTCGGCGCGCTCAGAGGCGGCGCGCGGACCGCCACGACGTCGAGTAGTGGCCGCCGTCGTCGAGCAGGGAGGTGCCGCCGACGTCGCCGAGCGTCGGCCCGTTGATGCGCTCCCGGCTCGAGATGAACCGGTGGTGGCCGTCGCTGTCGAGGCCGAAGTAGATGCCGACGTGGTCGAGCGTCTCCGGGTCGTCCTCCACCTCGAAGAACACCAGGTCGCCGGGCTGCAGGATGCCGTAGTCGGTGGCGCGGCGGCGCTCGTCGGCGACCAGCTGGACGCCGGGGCCGAACTGCGAGATCGCGAACGCGCGGCGGGGGATGCCCGGACCCGCCGTGTTGGTGCCGAGCAGCGGCATGCCGAGGCGGTAGCCGAACACCAGCCGCACGTAGCCCGAGCAGTCCACGGAGCCGTAGCGGCTGTCGTCGGGTCGGCCGGTGACGCCGTTCGGGAAGTCCCACGGCACGCCCAGGTAGTCGTAGAAGTCCGACTGCTCCTGGCGTCCCGCGCCGGACGACTTGACCGGCCCGAACGACGCGTCGCCGCGGAAGCGCACGCCCTCGGCGTCGGTCTTGGCCGGCGCGTCGACGAGGTACTCGGTGGCGACGGCCAGCACGTCCGGGCTGGTGTCCGCGCGGGCCTCGTCGAACCAGGACCGGAACCAGTCCGAGGTCTCCGCGCCCGCCTGCCACGGCCTCGGCAGCAACCGCACCCAGGCGGCCGTGTCGATGGTGGCGGAGGTGGCCTTCGGCTCGCTGAACGTGCGGCGGGGGCCGTCGAGGACGGCGGTCCGGGCGTCGTCCGTGAACGTGGCGACGACCGTGCCGGCCCGGTCGCGGACGACCGTGCGCGCGGGCTGGGCGAGCCGCTCGTAGACCAGGTCGGCCACCGGCGCGACGTGGCTTTCCGCGGGGATCGGGGCTTCCACGTGCCCCACGGCGGGCGGCACCACGGCGGCGTCCTCGGTCGGCCACCACACGACGACGCCGACGACGAGCGCGACGACCACGGCGGCAGCGGCCAGCGCCGGACGTGCACTTCCCCGCTTCACGGCACCTCCAGCGAGCCTCTCAGACCGTCGGCACGAGTCCGACCAGCACGCCGCTGGCCAGCACACCGTAACCCGCGGCGCTGACCGTACCGGTCGCCAGGACCGTCACCAGCGGAGGCTGCCGGACGAGCTGGTAGGCGATCAGGCCCGGCACGACGAACCCGAGCGTCTGGTGCGCGAACAGCAGCGGGTAGTCGTTCTGGATCAACATGAACAACGTGGTCTGGAGCAGCACGCCGGTCAGCACCACGGCGGCGAAGAGCCTCTTGCCGTAGAGGATCACCGCCCGTTGCAGCAGCTTGACCGCGCCGAACGTCACCGCGCTCATCGCGACCACGAGCAGGGCCCGCCGGTAGTCCTCGACGAGCGTCAGCGCCAGCCACCCCGGGGTGATCATGCCGCCGGGGGACAGGTTGGTGGTGAGGTAGCAGGCGAGCGAGAACACCAGGCCGATGGCGAGGCCGAGCGTTGCCACCTCCGGGAGGAGGAGAGATCCGTTGGTCACAGGGACTTCCAGTGTCGAGGTGCGGGCTGGTCGCCCTGGTGTTCCGTGGCGGGGGGTTCGGCACTCCGGGGTTCGGAGCTCCAGGGTTCGGAGCTCCGGGGTTCGGCGCCGTGGGAGTCAGTGCCGTGGGGTCCGGTGCCGTGGGGTTCGGGGTGGCGCGGTTCGGGGCGGTGAGGTGGCACCCGACGGGGTGGTGCGCCAGGGGGTGGCGTCCCGTGGGGTTGTCCGCCGTGGGCCGGGATCCCCCGCGGCGGTGTGCCGGGCGGCTGCTGCCGGCGAGGTGGGACGCGGTCGGGCGGCGTTCCGGGCTGGGCGACGTGCGGCGCGGCCGGGGGTTCGAGCCGCTGGGTCGGCGGGTTCGG
>NZ_JBHTLK010000412.1:0-2749 GCF_042678885.1 Saccharothrix hoggarensis | reverse complement strand
CGCGTGGTGATCCGGTTCGCCGGTGACTCCGGTGACGGCATGCAGCTCACGGGCGACCGGTTCACGTCGGAGGCGGCCGCGTTCGGCAACGACCTCGCGACCCAGCCGAACTTCCCGGCCGAGATCCGGGCGCCTCAGGGCACCCTGCCGGGTGTGTCGAGCTTCCAGCTGCACTTCGCGGACTACGACATCCTCACCCCCGGTGACCGGCCGGACGTGCTCGTGGCGATGAACCCGGCCGCGTTGAAGGCGAACATCGACGACCTGCCCAAGGGCGGGATCCTGATCGTCAACACCGACGAGTTCAGCAAGCGCAACCTGGTCAAGGTCGGCTACGCGGCCGACCCGCTGGAGGACAACACCCTCACCGAGACCTACCAGGTGCACAAGGTCGCGATGGCCACGCTGACCATCGGCGCGCTGGAGGGCACCGGGCTGGGCAAGAAGGACGCGGAACGGGCGAAGAACATGTTCGCCCTGGGCCTGTTGTCGTGGATGTACCACCGGCCGACCGAGGGCACCGAGCGGTTCCTGCGGGAGAAGTTCGCCCGCAAACCCGAGATCGCCGAGGCCAACGTGCTGGCGTTCCGGGCGGGCTGGAACTACGGCGAGACCACCGAGTCCTTCGCCGTCACCTACGAGGTCGCCCCGGCCAGGCTGGCCCCGGGCACCTACCGGCAGATCACCGGGAACACGGCGTTGGCGTACGGGATCGTGGCGGCGGGGCAGCGGTCCGGGCTGCCGGTGGTGCTGGGCACCTACCCGATCACGCCCGCGTCGGACATCCTGCACGAGCTGTCCCGGCACAAGAACTTCGGCATCACCACGCTGCAGGCCGAGGACGAGATCGCCGGCATCGGCGCGGCCCTGGGCGCCTCCTACGGCGGCGCCCTCGGCGTGACCTCCACCTCCGGGCCCGGTATCGCGTTGAAGTCGGAGACGATCGGGTTGGCGGTGATGACCGAGCTGCCGCTGATCGTGATCGACGTGCAGCGCGGCGGCCCGTCCACCGGCCTGCCCACCAAGACCGAGCAGGCCGACCTGCTGCAGGCCATGTTCGGCCGCAACGGCGAGTCCCCCGTCGCCGTGGTCGCGCCGCGCTCGCCGTCGGACTGCTTCGACGCCGCGATGGAGGCCGCCCGGATCGCGCTGGTCTACCGCACCCCGGTGCTGCTGCTGTCCGACGGCGCGATCGCCAACGGCTCCGAGCCGTGGCTGATCCCCGACGTGGAGGACCTGCCCGACCTGTCGGTGGGCTTCGCCACCGAACCCAACGCCCCCGACGGCACGTTCTGGCCCTACCTGCGCGACCCCGAGACCCTCGCGCGGCCGTGGGCGGTGCCGGGCACCGCCGGGCTGCAGCACCGCGTCGGCGGGCTGGAGAAGGCCGACGGCACCGGCAACATCTCCTACGACCCCGCCAACCACGACCACATGGTCCGCCTGCGCCAACGCAAGATCGACGGCATCACCGTTCCCGACGTCGAGGTCGACGACCCCACCGGCGACGCCCGCGTCCTCGTCGTCGGCTGGGGATCGTCGTACGGGCCGATCGGCGCGGCGGCGAGGCGGGTGCGGAAGCTGGGCATGCCGGTGGCGCACGCGCACCTGCGCCACCTCAACCCCTTCCCGAAGAATCTGGGCGAGGTGTTGGCCCGCTACGAGCGGGTCGTGGTGCCGGAGATGAACCTCGGCCAGCTCGCGCTGCTGCTGCGCGCCAAATACCTCGTCGACGCCATCAGCCACACCAAGGTCCAGGGCCTGCCGTTCAAGGCCGAGGAACTGCAGGACGTGCTCGTCGACGTGATCAAGGGAGTGTCGGAATGACCGCGACCGATCTCGGGCTGCCGGCCCTGACAGGCCTGGTCGGCGTGCCCACCGCGGACCAACCCCAGAAGGCCAAGGACTACAAGTCCGACCAGGAAGTCCGCTGGTGCCCCGGCTGCGGCGACTACGTCGTCCTCAACGCCGTGCAGTCCTTCCTGCCCACCCTCGGCCTCAAACGCGAGAACATCGTGTTCGTCTCCGGGATCGGCTGCTCCTCCCGCTTCCCGTACTACATGAACACCTACGGCATGCACTCCATCCACGGCCGCGCCCCCGCCATCGCCACCGGCCTGGCCGTCGCACGACCGGACCTGTCGGTGTGGGTCGTCACCGGCGACGGCGACGCCCTGTCCATCGGCGGCAACCACCTCATCCACACCCTGCGCCGCAACGTCAACCTCAAGATCCTGCTGTTCAACAACCGCATCTACGGGCTGACCAAGGGCCAGTACTCCCCCACCAGCGAAGAGGGCAAGATCACCAAGTCGACCCCCCACGGGTCGCTGGACCACCCCTTCAACCCCGTCTCCCTCGCCCTGGGCGCCGAGGCCACCTTCGTCGGCCGCGCCCTGGACTCCGACCGCGCCGGCCTCACCGAGGTCCTGCGACAAGCCGCCGAACACCGCGGCTCCGCCCTGGTCGAGATCTACCAGAACTGCCCCATCTTCAACGACGGCGCCTTCGACGTCCTCAAAGACGACGACGAGGCCGCCCGCCGCATCATCAACGTCACCCACGGCCAACCCATCACCTTCGGCGGCGGCGACCACGCCGTCGTCCGCGACGGATTCGGCCTCGCCGTCGCCAACACCGCCGACGTCAACCCCGACGACATCGTCGTCCACGACGCCACCGACCTCAACCTCGCCTTCGCCCTGTCCCGCCTGTCCACCCAGGACCTCCAACACACCGTCACCGGCGT
>NZ_JBHTLK010000411.1:0-2781 GCF_042678885.1 Saccharothrix hoggarensis | reverse complement strand
CGGGAACGCCGCCGGGAACGCCACCGTGCGCGCCGTAGCCGCCGGGCACGTTGACCGCGCCGGGAACGCCGGCCGGGACACCGGCCGCCGCCACGGACGTCGTGCCGTCCGACGACGTGTCGGGCACGGGCGTGGGCGTAGGCGTGGGCGTGGGCCACGGCACGGGTGACGGGTGAGGCGCGGGGTGGGGCAGGGGCGTCTGCGGCACCGGCCGGTGGTCCGGCTCGATCCGGGCCACCTCCGGCGCGTGCTCGAACGTCGGCAGCCGGGTGTGCACGCCGCGGCTGGCGTCCTCGTACTCCTCCATCACCCGCACGGCCTCCGCCATCGCGGCCCGCTGCTCCGCCTTGGACGGCATGTGGTCGTCCAGCAGCTGGTCCAGCATGTACGCGCCCTGCGGCCCGTCCAACGTGGTGACGTCGTACCCGTCGCGGAACCACCGCTCGGCGTCCGGGTGCACGGGCTCCGGCATGCGCTGCGCGGCCTCCTGCACCGCCCACGTGTAGGCGTCGAGCCCTCCGCCCACGGTGTACGCGCGCCCCGACGTCTCCCGCGCCCACTCGGCGAGGCGTTCCGCCGACTCCGCCGCCAGCACCGCCGACGGCCCGCGCCACGACGTCGCCAGCTCCTGCACGATCCGCCGCGCCTCGGCGGTCGCCTGGTCGATCTCGTCCGCCAGCTTCTTCCACGCGTGGGTGCGGTCGGCCATCCGCGCGGTGTCCGCGGACTTCACCATGTCCCACAGCTGCCGGTGGGTGTACGCCCGCCAGTTGATCTTGCCGAAGTTCTCCGGCCGCCGGTTGGCGGCCTGCTGCTTGAGCCTCCGCTTCTCACGTCGGAGCGCCGCGGCCGAGGGCCGGTGCGAATCGGAGTGCGCGCCGCGTCCGCTCATAGCCGCCTCAAGTCCTGTTCCGCCTGCTCGTCCACGCTCTTCTGGGTGTCGCTGACCTGCTCCAGCGCGTCGCGCATCACCTGCAGCTCCACCAGGTACGACTGGAGGGCCGACTGGACGCCGCCACCCAGGTCGCCGGCCCGCAACCCGAACGCCTTGCGCATGTGCCGCGCCACGGGGCCCTTGCCGTCGCCCAACGGCTGCTCCAGGTCGGCGGTCCGCACCAGCAACCGCGCGAGCGTGGCGTGCAGCTCGGCCAGCCGGGTCTCCGCCCTGGTGAACTCGTCGAGGTCCAGCTCGATCCGGTCGCCGCCCTCGGCGACCACACCGGCCGGACCCACGCCGGTCGGCGGCGCGACCGCGGGCGCCGACGCACCCCGCGGACGCTCGCGCTCGTCCCGCAGCTCTTCGCGCATCCGCCTGGCGTCCTCGACGCCGCGCACCCTGACGACCATGCCCCACATCGTGGTGGTCACGCGCGCGCGTGACCAGACCGGGTGCACAGCCGGAGCAGAGGCCGTGCACGATCGGGCAAGGCGGTGCGCCGGATCGGACCGCTCCTGTGCGAAAATCGTCCCCCGTGCCGTCATCTCCCGTTCACGCGCGCGCCGTGCTGCTCGCCGGTCCTTCCGGCTCGGGCAAGTCCACCCTCGCCGCCGGCTGGGGCCTCCCCGTGCTGCGGCTGGACGACTTCTACCGCGAGGGCGACGACCCGCTGCTCCCGCGTGACGACACCGGCCGCCCCGACTGGGACGCCGAGGACTCGTGGAACACCGCCGACGCGCTCGCCGCCGTGGTCGCGCTCGCCACCACCGGCACCGTCGAGGCGCCGGTCTACGCGCTCGGCGAGGACCGGCGGGTCGGCAGCCGCACGGTGACCGCGCCGGGCCTGTTCGTCGCCGAAGGCCTGTTCGCGGACCGGCTGGTGGCGGGCTGCCGCGAGGCGGGCGTGCTGGCCGACGCGATCGTGCTCGCCCCGAACGCGGTGCTGACGTTCGCCCGGCGGTTCGCCCGGGACGTGGCGGAGGCGCGCAAGCCGGTGCCGCTGCTGGCCCGGCGCGGCCTGCGCCTGCTGCGCGAGCACTCCGCCGTGGTGCGCCGCTGCGTCGACGCCGGCATGCGGCCGGTCGCGCCGCACCGCGCCGAGGCGCCCACGATCGGTGGCAGGGCCGCCGCGGCGGTGTAGCCGGGACGTGCCGGGGGTACTGCTGCCGGCATGGCTGAGTTCGAGCGTGAGCAGACGATCCCGGTGGACGCGCGGACGGTCTTCGACCTGGCGCGGGACGTGACGGCGATGGACGCGTGGCTGCCGGACGGCCTGCAGGTCGAGCCGAGCGGCCCGGAGCGCGGCGAGGGCGTGGAACCGGCCGACGGCACGGAACGGGTCACCGGGCGCGTGTCGATGGGCGACGAGATCGACGAGGCGGAGGGCTACCTGGCCGCCGACGTCGAGCAGCGCCGGCTGGAGTGGGGCGACCTGGAGGACGGCGGCTACTCGGGCTGGCTCCAGGTGGACGAGGACGGTCCCGACCGCAGCCGCGTGGTGCTGCACCTGGACGTGCGGGGCGACCACCCGCAGGCCGTCGACGGCGAGGCGCACGAGATCACGGACGAGCACCTGGCGCAGGCCCTCGAACGCCTGGCCGCGCTCGCCACGGAGAGCGTTACGTGAGCCATTTCACCTGACCAACAGGCTTGAACCGGAAAAACGGCGCTTAGGGTGAGCGCCGTTCACCCGGGCACGTCCCACGTCCAGCTCGACACCGCGGACGGCATGCGCGGCCGGCTGCTGGCGCTGAACTCGGCCGTCTGCGCGGCGGCGGGCGCGGTCGGCGGGCCGCTGCTCGGCTGGCTGTGCGAGCGGATCGGCGCGCCGGAGACGCTGGGGC
>NZ_JBHTLK010000410.1:0-2827 GCF_042678885.1 Saccharothrix hoggarensis | reverse complement strand
CTCGGGCTGGGGTGCCGGCTCGGCGGCGGCCTCGGGCGCGGGCGTCGACTCGGACCCCGACGCGGACGCGGGTTCGGGTGTCGGTTGCGGCGCGGGCTCGGCGGCGAAGGCCGGTGCGGTCTCGGAAGCCGGGGCGGGTGCCGGTTCGGACGTCGCTCCCGGTGCGTGCTCAGGCTGGGGCGCCGGTTCCTCGGCGGCCTCGGCCGGTGCGGGTGACGGCTCGGCTGTCGGTTCGGTGGTCGGTTCCGGCGCGGTGACCGGCGCGGTGGCTGACTCGGTGACCGACTCGGTTGCCGGGGCTGGGGTCGGCTCGGGGGAGGCCGGCGGGGAGGCCGGAGCCGGCGTCGGCTCGGAGGTCGGCTCGGAGGCCTGACCGGTGGCGGGGTCCGGTCTCGGCCCGGGCTGCGGCGGCTGCGTCATCGTGGTCCTTCCTCGGAATGCCGGCGAGGCGTTCCACCTTGTTGGGTACCGGAGCGGGGCGTGCGGCCGCAATGGAGCCGGCCGGTACGTGCCATCGCGCGCCGGCGGTCGTGTCCCCCGCCGAGTCGCCCCGGTCGTCCGCGGTGACGGAGCACGGGCCGTGGCGAGTGATCTAAGCACGCGTGGCTCGGCCGGGTGACCGGATTAGGCGGAAGTCCTGCCGCCGCACCAGCCTGGCCCGACGCGGCGCACTCGGCCCTGCGCCGACGGTGTGACACCCGTGTGGACAGGCAGTGGCTTTTCCGCCCAATTGCGGTGAATTGTGGCGCGGAGCCCGGTGGGGTGGGGGTCGGGCCGTTCACTTGGCTCGGGGGAGGTGCCGTGGAGCGGTCCGTCGACGGTTCGACCGGCCCGGTGCGCCGCGAGGCGGACGCGGCGGGCCTGTCCCAAACGATCACGCACAGCGCAGCGCACCTCGTGGTCCAGGCCGGCCGCGACGTCAGCGTCGACCAGGTCAACCACATCAACCAGGTCAACCACTTCACCCAGGTCACCGGCCGCGATCCCGGCTACCGGATCACGGGCTACCCGCCGACCGGGCCGGGTGTGACGCCGGCGGTGGACGGGCGCGGCCTGCCCGCCCAGCCGAGCCACCTGCTGGACGCCCGCTTCGCGATCGTGGACTTCACCGCCAGGGACGCCGAGGTGCGCGACCTCGCGCGGTGGTCCGAGGGCGGGAACCGGGCGGTGCGGTGGTTGCACGCGCCGGGCGGGCAGGGCAAGACCCGCATCGCCGGCCACGTCGCCGGCCGCGCCGCGCGGGCCGGCTGGCAGGTCGTCACCGCCGAGCTCACCGCCGGCCGCGTCGACGTCGGCGCACCGTCCACTCCGGACCCGGACGGCGAACCGGCCGGGTTGCTGCTGCTGGTCGACTACGCCGACCGCTGGCCGCTGGACCACCTGACGTCGCTGTTCGGCGACAGGGCGCTGCACCGGGACGTGCCCGTGCGCGTGCTGCTGCTGGCCCGCACGGTGCACGTGTGGCCGGCCCTGCGGCACGCCCTCGCCCAGGCCGGCTGGCCGCCGGACGCGTGCACGAGCAGCAGCCTCGACCCGCTGCCCGCCGCGGACTCCGCCCGCGACCGCATGTTCACCGCGGCCCGCGACTGCTTCGCCCGGCACTACCGGATCGCCGACCCCGAGGTGATCGACGTGCCGGACTGGTTGCGGCGCGACGAGTTCGGGCTCACCCTCGCCGTCCACATGGCGGCGCTGGTCGTGGTCGACCGCCACGCCCGGCCCGCCGACCGCCCGGCCGCGCCCGAGAGCCTGACCGGCCTCACCGGCTACCTCCTGGACCGGGAGCGCAACCACTGGGACACCATGCACGACCCCGCCCGGACCAGGGGCGGGTGGGCGACGTCGTCGACCGAGATGGCCCGGGTCGTGTTCACCGCCGCGCTCACCGGCCCCCTCGCCTACCGCGACGCCAAGGCGGTCCTCGACGCCGTCGGCCTCGGCGAAGGTCCGGGAGTTGTTGCCGCGCCAGGGGAACCCAGGTCACCGGGACGCGGCCCGGGTGCTGGCCGTGGAGATCGCGCGCATGCCGTCGCCGGACGAGGTGGCCCGCCGGCTGCCGGAGTTCGCCCGGCCGGAACGCGGTTGATCACCGGCCGGACCCGTGGGTAGGGTTCGCGGGGTGACGAGCCCCGAGTCGGACAGAGCGGAGCCGCCGGTCGTCCGGCGGCGGGTCGCCTGACCGGTCACCGACCGGCTCCCCGACCGACCCCTCTTCGGCGACCGGAGACGCGTTCCGCGTGTCCGGCCGGTGGCTCGTGCCTTGGCCGTCGACGACGTGCCTCCAACGGCCGGCACGCGGATGTCCTCCACCCGCGCATGCCGACGTCGGAGTCGATTCCCGTGCCCGTGTTCGTCTACGTCCTCAGCCTTGCCGTCTTCGCGCAGGGCACCTCCGAGTTCATGGTGTCCGGTCTCGTGCCGGGCATCGCCGCCGACCTGTCCGTGTCGGTGGCCGCCGCCGCGAGCCTGACCTCCGCCTACGCGATCGGGATGGTCGTGGGCGCGCCGGTGATGGCCGCGTGGAGCGCCCGGTGGCCGCGCCGCCGCGCGCTGGCAAGCTTCCTGGCCGCGTTCGTCGTCGTGCACGTCGTCGGCGCGGTCACGACCGACTTCTCCGTGCTGTTCGCAACCCGCGTCGTCGCGGCGATCGTCAACGCCGGGTTCCTCGCCGTCGCGATGTCCGCCGCCGCGGCACTGGTCGGGCCGGCCCGGCAGGCCGGGGCGACCGCCGTGCTCGTGGCGGGCGTGACGTTGTCGTGCGTCGCGGGCGTGCCGGCGGGCGCGGCGCTCGGGGAGTGGGCCGGCTGGCGGTCGACGTTCTGGGCGG
>NZ_JBHTLK010000409.1:0-2837 GCF_042678885.1 Saccharothrix hoggarensis | reverse complement strand
TGCGCGGCGACGTGCGCAGGCACAGCGGCCGGTCGGGACGGCGCTGGAGGTGGCACGGCGACCGGTCCCGGTGGCTGCGCCGGCTCGTGGCGCTGCTCGCCGTGGCCGTGCTGGCCCTCGCGGTGGTGCTGTTCCAGCCGACCGCACTGCGGCTGCTCGAAGACCTGCGCGACCGGCTGGCCACGCCCGCCCCGGTCGCGCCGAGCGTCCCCACCGCCACCGCCGAGGTGGCCGGGCACCCGGCGTCCGCCGCCGTCGACGGGCTGTCGAACCGGTACTGGGGCGCGCCCGCGGTCGGCGACGCGGTGGAGTTCACCTTCACCACGCCGTTCCGCCTGCTGTCGGTCGTCGTCCACACGGGCGCCGGGGTGGAGCCGGCGGTGTTCGCCGGGCAGGCCAGGGCGACGGCGCTGGACGTCGTGGTCACCGCGTCCGACGGCACGCACCGCACGATCCCGGTCGTCCTCGGCGACCGCAGCGGGCCCCAGCGCACGGACACGGGCGTGAGCGACGTCGTGCGGGTCCGGTTGGTCGTCCGCGGCGCGGCGGGGCTGGAACCGGGCCGGCACGTGGCCCTGGGCGAGGTGGAGTTCTTCCGCCGCCCGTGACCGTCCATTGTAGACCTGAGAAGAGGAGCAGCACGTGGATGTCGTCGTGGTCACCGGCTCGGCCGGGTTGGTGGGTGGCGCGGCCGTGCGGGCCTTCGCCCCGCGGTTCGACCTGGTCGTCGGGGTGGACAACCTGATGCGGCGGGACTTCTTCGGCGACGGCGCGGTCGCCGGGGAGGTGGCGGAGCTGTCCCGCCTGCCGAACCACCGGCACCACTCCGTGGACGTGCGGGACGAGTCGGCGATCGGCGACGTGCTGCGCGAGTACGGCTCCGACGTGCGGCTGGTCGTGCACGCGGCCGGGCAGCCCAGCGCCGAGTGGGCCACCGGGTCGCCGTTGGTGGACTTCGGGGTCAACGCCCTCGGCACGGTCACCGTGCTGGAGGCGGTCCGGCGGCACTGCCCCGACGCGGTGGTCGCGGTGGTGTCCACCACCAAGGTCTACGGCGCCGTGCCGGAGACGTTGCCGCTGGTGGAGACCGCGACCCGGTGGGAGATCGACCCGGCGCACCCGTTCCACGAGCACGGTTTCGACGAGTCGCTGCGGCTCGACCGGGCCGACCGGACGTTCTTCGGCGTGTCGAAGCTGGCCGCCGACCTCGCCGCGCAGGAGTACGGCAGGCGGCTCGGGATGAACGTCGGCGTGTTCCGCTGCGGCACGGTGGCGGGCTTCCGGCACGCGGGCGTCGAGCTGCACGGGTTCCTGTCGCACCTGGTGCGCAGCGCCGTGCGCGGTGCGGCGTTCCCGGTCATCGGGCACGGCGGCAAGCAGGTGCGGGACGTGCTGGGCGCGCGGGACCTGGCGGAGATGTTCTGGCAGTTCTACCTGGCCCCGCGGCCCGGCGAGGTCTACCACGCGGGCGGCGGGCGCGAGCGCAGCGCGTCGGTGCTGGAACTGATCGCCCAGTACGAGTACCTGACCGGGCGGCCGGTGCGGTTCGAGTACCGGCCGGAGCACCGGTTCGCCGACGTGCGGTGCTGGATCACCGACACCCGCAAGTTCCGGCGCGACTACCCGGCCTGGCGGCCGACCGAGGACGTCGCGGCCCTGCTGCTCGGCCTGCACGAGCACTGGAGCGAGGCGGCCGTCGTGAGCCCTTGACCAGGTGCGTCGGACCGTGTTGAGTGCGGTGCGCCACTGTTCTCAACGGTTCTGAAGAACCGCCGTCGGACGTGAAGAATCCTTGTAGACGGCGTTGAGACCCCGTGAAGCCGCGCACCGCAGACTCGAACCCGCAACGCAAGACTGTGGGAGGCAGCGGTGGAGCGAGTTCGGGTAGCAGTCCAGGCGGCGGATCACCTCAGCATGACGGGCCTGATCGCCTACCTCGGCACACGGCCGGAGGTGCAGGTGCTCGGCAGCGCGCAGCACGCCCAGGCCGACGTGGCGTTGGTCGCGGTGCCGAGGCTGGGCGAGGAGGTGGCGACCCGCCTGCGCCGGGCGGCCGCGCAGGTCGGCGCGCCGGTGGTGCTGGTCGTCGACGAGCCGCGCGAGTCCGACGTCCTCACCGCCGTGGAGTGCCGGGTGGTGGCGGTGCTGCCCCGCGCCACGGTGACCGACGAGGTGGTGCTGCGCAGCGTGCTGTCGGCGGCGTCGGGCGGTGGCGTGATGCCGCCGACCATGGTCGCCGAGCTGCTGCGGCACGTCGAGCGGCTGCAACGGCAGGTCGTGGCCTCGGAGGGCGGCCCGAACCGGCTGACCGCGCGGGAGGCCGACGTGCTGCGGCTCATGGCCGACGGCCTCGACACCGCGGAGATCGCGGGCAGGCTCTCCTACTCCGAGCGCACGATCAAGAACGTGTTCTACGGCATCACCACCAGGCTCAACCTGCGCAACCGGCCGCACGCGGTCGCCTACGCCCTGAGGAAGGGGATGATCTGACGTGGACCAGCCGATCACCGGGAAGGACGGCGCGGCCCTGCGCCACGTGGTGGACCTCGCGCTGCGGGGCATCCGCGCCAAGGCCCGCACCCCGCACCCGGCCCGCCCGGCCGCCGACACCCGTCCGGCCACCGACACCCGCTGGGTCATGTCGCCCGACGGCGTGATCGACGGCGCCCACGACCCGGACCACCCGGACGCCGCCCCCGAACGCTGACCGCACGGGCAAGCCGGGGCGCCGAACCCGACCCGACCCGGCGCCCCGCCCGCGACCCACCACAGCGGCCACCACACCCGCCACACCCAACGGACCGCACGGCCACACCGGCGCCCACGCGCGACCCGCG
>NZ_JBHTLK010000408.1:0-2858 GCF_042678885.1 Saccharothrix hoggarensis | reverse complement strand
CGCGGCCGTCGTCGTCTGCGCCCTCGACCCGACCCCGTACGACTCGCTCGCGGCGGCGGTGGTGCGGGAGCCGGCGTCGTCGGCGCTGCCGGAGCTCGCGGCGGTGCCCGTCGAGGCCACCGGGCCGATTCGGACCTGGGGCGACCCGAGCACCTGGTGACCGCCCGTCCGTGCCGCCCGTCCGTGCCGCCCGTCCGTGCCGCACGGCCACCCCGCCGGGCGCGCGGCACGGCCCGCGCGAACCCGAAGTCCGTCCTGACGTCGGGGCGAGCGGTTCTCCCGGTGGTCCCGCGGACCGGTAGCTGTCGGCCCCAACGGTCGATAACGTGACCACGTATGCGCGTACCCCTGACTGTCGCCGATTTCCTCTACCGGGCGGAGCAGGTCTTCGCCGACACCACGGCCGTCGTGGACGAGCCGAGCCAACCCGCCGCACCCGTGCCCACCACCACCTACGGCCAGTTCGCCGACCGCGTCCGCGCCTGGCAGGCCGGGTTCGACGCCCTCGGCCTCGGCGAGGGCGAACGGGTCGCCGTGGTCAGCCACAACTCCGCCCGGCTGCTCGAACTGCTGCACGCCGTGCCGGGGACGGGACGCGTGTGCGTCCCGATCAACTTCCGCCTGCGGCCCGACGAGGTGTCCTACATCGTCGAGCACAGCGGCGCGTCGGTGCTCCTCGTGGACCCCGAACCGGAGCTGGACCACGTCACCGCCCGCCACCGCTTCGTGCTCGGCGAGCAGACCGAGTCGGAGCTGATGCGCTTCGACGCCGAACCGCGCCCGTGGGGCGAGCCGGACGAGGACGCGACCGCCACCATCAACTACACCTCCGGCACGACGGCCCGGCCCAAGGGCGTCCAGATGACGCACCGCAACATCTGGCTCAACGCGGTCACGTTCGCGCTGCACGCCCGCGCCTGGGAGCGGGACGTCTACCTGCACGTGCTGCCGATGTTCCACTGCAACGGCTGGGGCATGCCGTTCGGCCTCGCCGGCCTGGGCGTGCCGCAGGTCGTGCTCCGCAAGGTCGACGGCACGGAGATCCTCAAGCGGGTCCGCGACCACGGCGTCACGCTGATCTGCGGCGCGCCCGCCGTGTGGAACGCCGTCCTCGACGCCGCCCAGGACTGGGACGGCGAGGTCCCCGGCCGCGACCGGGTCCGCATCGTTTGCGCGGGCGCGCCACCGCCCAGCCGCACGATCGCCCGCGTCGGCGAGGAGCTGGGCTGGGAGTTCCTCCAGCTCTACGGCCTGACCGAGACGTCGCCGCTGCTCACCTTCAACCGCTCACGACCGGGTGATGACGCGCTGTCGGCGGAGGAGCGGGCGCGGAAGCTGTCGCGGGCCGGTGCGCCGGGCCTGGGCGTGCGGCTGAAGGTGTCCGAGTCCGGCGAGGTGCTGGCCCGCGGGAACGTCGTCATGGCGGGCTACTGGGAGAACCCGGAGGCCACGGCGGAGGCGCTGGAGGGCGGCTGGTTCCACACCGGCGACGGCGGCTCGCTGGACGACGAGGGCCACCTCACGATCTCCGACCGCAAGAAGGACGTGATCATCACCGGCGGGGAGAACGTGTCGTCCATCGAGGTGGAGGACGCCCTGTTCAGCCACCCCGCGGTGGCCGAGGCGGCGGTGATCGGGGTGCCGCACGAGAAGTGGGGTGAAACGATCAAGGCGCTGATCGTCAGGGCCGAGGGCGCGGACGTCACCGAGGCCGAGCTGATCGCCCACTGCAAGGCCCGGCTCGCCGGGTACAAGGCGCCGACGTCGGTGGAGTTCCGCGACGCCATCCCGCGCACCGCGACCGGCAAGGTGCAGAAGTTCAAGCTGCGCGAGCCGTACTGGGCCGACCTCGACCGCAAGGTCAACTGAGGGTGCGCCTCCCGCCCCTCCTGTGACCCGAGTGGTTGAAGTTCACGCTGTGTCCATTGGAAACGGTGTGGCAGGAGTGGCACAGTTCCGAGACGTGTCCGTGTCGCGCCATTCGGAGCAACGCGGATGGGCCGAGCGGCGGGAGGCGGGTGTCGTGACTCGATGGGTGCTCTCGGTGGTGGTCGCGTTGACGGCCGTGCCGGTCCTCGCCGGCACGGCGCTCGCCGTGCCGCCCCCACCGCCCAATCCGAGCGACGCCGAGATCAGCGCCGGCCGGCAGGAGGCCGACACGAAGGCCGCCCGCGTCGGTGAGCTGACCGGTCGGCTGACCGACGCCGAGGCGCGCCTGCACCAGCTGAACGACGACGTGGCCGCCAAGATGGAGCTCGCGAACAAGGCCAGGGTCGACCTGGAGGCCGCGCAGGGTGAGGCGGACAAGGCCCGGCAGGACGCGGACGCGGCGCGGGTCGAGGCCGAGGCCGCCGGCCAGGCCGTCGAGGACGCCCGCGCGCAGCTCGACGAGTTCGCGGCCGCCAGCTACCAGCAGGGCAGCGTCATCGGCTCCGTGTCCGCCTACTTCGGCGCGACCAGCCCGGAGGACCTGCTGGCCCGCGCCCAACTGCTGGAGGCCGTCAGCGAGTCGAGCCTCGACGCGCTGGACGACGTCGAGCGCATGCGGTCGGAGAAGGGGAACAAGGACGCGGCCGCCCGCGCCGCGCTGGACCTGGCCGACGAGAAGCAGGCCGCCGCCGACCAGGCGAAGCGGGACGCGGACGCCGCCCAGGCCACCGCCGTCGAGGCGCAGCGCGGCCAGGCCGCCGCCGCGCAGGCCATCCAGGACGACAGGGCCCGCGTCGAGGGCGAGCTGGACCAGGCGCTGACCGCGGTGCAGGGGCTGGAGGGGCAGCGCGTCCAGTACAACCAGTGGCTGGACCAGAAGCGCCGCGAGGACGAGGAGGCGGCCCGGCAGGCGGCGCTGGCCGCGGCCG
>NZ_JBHTLK010000407.1:0-2866 GCF_042678885.1 Saccharothrix hoggarensis | reverse complement strand
CGCGGCCCGCCGCCGCGCCCCACCCGCCGCGCATCCCCGCCTCGCCACCGCCGCCGCGCAACGCCGCCGTCCGGGTGGAGCGGAAATCCGCCTGCGTCGGCGCGGTGAGTTCTGCTTCCCTCGCACCATGACATCGGTCTGGGTGGGGTCCAAGGTGCGGTTGCGCGGTGTCGAGCCGGACGACTGGCAGGCGTTCATGCGGTTCGGGGAGCACTCCGAGGACATGCGCGCGGTGGACCGCGTCGAGCCGCCCCGCTCCGCCGCGGGCCACCGGGAGTGGACCGCCAGGCAGGCCACCGCCGCCCCGGACGGCGACGTGCTGTTCCTCGCGATCGAGGCGGATGGCGTGCTCGTCGGCAGCCTGACGACGCACGGCGCGGACCGGCGGGCCGGTCGGTTCGGCTACGGGATCGGCATCGGCCACGAGCACCAGCGGCGCGGGTACGCGGCGGAGGCGGTGGGGCTGCTACTGGACTTCATGTTCGGCGAGCGCCGCTACCGCAAGTGCGAGGCGGGCGTGTACGCGTTCAACGAGCCGTCCCTCGCCCTGCACCGCAAGCTGGGGTTCCAGGTCGAGGGGCGGTTGCGCGACCACGAGTTCTCCGGCGGCAGGCACCACGACATGGTGCTGCTGGGCGTCCTCTCCGACGAGTGGTTCGCCGGCGGCCGGTCGCGGCTCGCCCCGACCACGTGAGGTCGGGGAGCCGGTCAGCGGTAGGCGTCCTGGCCGACCGGGCGGACCAGGATCTCGTTGACGTCGACCGTCGGCGGCTGGCTCACGGCGTAGAGCACGGCGCGCGCGACGTCCTCCGGCGCGAGCTTCGGGTCGGCCTGGCGGGACGGCGGGATGCCGCCCGTGTCGGTCAGGCCGGGCTGCACGAGGGTGACGCGGACGCCCGTGCCGACGCACTCGGCCCGGATGGCCTGCGCCAACCCCGTCACGGCCCACTTGGTGGCGGAGTAGAGGTTGCCCGGCCGCACCCCGCGCCCGGCGGCCGACCCGGTGAGCACGAGGTGCCCGCCGTGGCGGATCAGCGCGGGCATGGCGGCGCGGGCCGTGAACGCCGGGCCGCACACGTTGGTCAGCACCATGTCGCTCCACTCGTCGGGCGGCGCGCCGGCGTCCGACGTGAACGAGGTGACGACGCTCGTGCCGGCGTTCGCGAAGACCACGTCGAGGCGTCCCCACTCCTCCTCGACCTGCCCCACCAGGGCCGCGAGCTGCTCGAAGCTCCGCACGTCGCAGGAGGCAGCCCACACCCGGTCGGGTCCGCCGAGCCGGGCCGCGACCGGCGCCAGCGACGACGTGTCGCGGGCGGTCAGGACCAGCCGGTACCCGGCTTCCGCCGCCAGCCGCGCGGTCGCCGCGCCGATGCCGCGGCTCGCGCCCGTGACCAGGAAAACGCCGTCTGCCATGTCGGCAGGCTACTGCCGGGTGGATCACGTCACCGGTTCGGAGCAACGTTCCGTGCCCTCGTGGCGTCGTAAAGGCATATTCGTCCGATAGGGGGAACATGAACGTCAACCGCAGGATCGCGCTCGGTCTCGGGTCGGCGGCGGCGACCGCCGTGCTGGGCGCCGCGGGGACCGCGCAGGCGCAGACCACCGAAGCCGAGTGGGACGCGCTGATCCCGACGACGGCCGACCTCGCCCGGCGCAAGATCGCGTGGAAGTACGCGGCGCTGGTCGGACGGGCCGGTGGCACGTGGTCGTCGCACATCGCCGTGGCGGACCCGGACGGCGTGGTGAAGCCGGCCGTCGAGGCCGAGGCGGACCGCGTCGTCGAGGCGTACAGCGTGAACAAGATCGCCGTGGCGGTGGCCGTGCTGGACAAGGTCGACCGGGGCCTGATCACGCTGGACCAGCGGGTCGACGTCACCGAGTCGATCGTCATCCAGGACACCGACGGGATCTTCACGCTCGACGGCGCGTACCCGAGTTCGGTCACCGTGGGGCACGCGCTCGCGGCGCTGCTGACCGTGTCGGACAACACGGCGGTGCGGCTGTGCGGGCTGGTCGTGCCCGCGATGGAGCTGAACGAGATCCTGCGGTCCAAGGGTTTCGTCCACACCAGGGTCGTGCCGGTCGCCAACCCGAACCGGTTCTTCCTCGGCACCACCACGCCGCGGGAGACGTCGACGTTGCTGCGCGGGCTCGCGGCGGGCGAGCTGCTGTCCCCCGCGTCCACCGCGCACCTGTTGAAGGTGCTGCGGTCGCTGACGTCGTTCACGGACGGGATCAGGCTCAACCTGTCGTCCGCGGAGCGGCTGAACGTGGCGACCAAGGCGGGGTGGTTCGCCGACGGGCGCAACGAGGCGGGGATCGTGTTCGACGCGTCGGGCAAGCCGATGATCACGTTCGCGCTGTTCGCGTCCGGCCGGTTCCACGGTGACCAGGAGGACAACGCCGACAACTACAGCGCCACCCACCCGGCGCTCCGCGCACGCGCCGCCCTCGGCCGCACGCTGTACGACTCGGTGCTGCGGATCACGACGACCTGGCCCCACACCTACCGCGCCCAGCCGTACCGGCCGGGCAACGGCGGCTGAGCAACGACGGCTGGAAACGGCGGCTTTGCAACGGCGTCCGAGCACAGCGGCTGACGGCTCAGCGGCTGACATGACAGCTCGGCTTCGCCGGTAGTCGCTTCGCAGGGGTCCCCGCCGAGGGGACCCCTGCGCTTATTTTGCCGGCAGGCACCGACAATCCCGCCGCTCCGAGGCCCGCTTCGCCGACCATCGAGCACCGGCGCGGCGGACAACGGCAGCGCGGAAAGCGGGGTCGTCGGCGGTAGTGAGGCCGCAGCGGGCGGCGAGGCGGCGGGCGGCCAGGCGGGACTGCGGACAGCAGGCGGCGAGGCGGCGGG
>NZ_JBHTLK010000406.1:0-2894 GCF_042678885.1 Saccharothrix hoggarensis | reverse complement strand
ACCAGGCCGACGACGCGGGCCGGGAGCACACCAACGTGGTGCACCTGCCGGTGCGTCCTGCCGCCGCCCCGGCCGACACGGTCGCGGGCACGGCCGGGCTGGAACCGGACGCCGCGCTCGTCGGTGAGCTGTTGACCGACGAGGAGTCCGCCGAGCTGGACCGCCGCATGGCGGCGCAGAAGGCACGAGCTCGCGCCGCCGCCGGGGCGGTGGTGGCGGTGGTGCGTACCGGTGTCACCCACGACCGCACCCGTCGCGTGGTGCGCGGGGTGGCGCGTAACGCGCTCTACGTTCCGGCCGGCGGTGCGGTGGTGGCGCGGCAGGTGTGGGAGGCGCACACCACCGCCCGCTACGAGCGGATGATGCGCGCCGCCGAGGCCGCGGGCGACTTCGGGGCGGTCGCGGAGTGGGAGGAGCGCCGCGCGCGGTTCCTCGCCGAGCGACACCGCCGCACGATGGCGTGGCTGCACGCGCCGGTCGCGGTGGTCAAGGCGGCGCTGGTCGCGCTGGTCGCGCTGGTCGGGGTGCTGGTGCTCGCCGGGGTGGTCCTGGCGGTCACCCGCGCCGAGCTGGCCGCGTTCCTGGCGCCGTTCCTCACCGCGTTCGCGGTGCTGTCCGGCGTGGTGACCGTGATCGACGCGGTGTGGGGTGCGGTGTCCGTGCTCGCGCCGTTCGCCGCCGTGGGGTACCTGTGGCACGTCGGACGTACCCGCACCACCCCTCCGGCGTGGGCGGCGGGTCGCACCGAGGACCGCCAGGACGTGCCGATCACCCCGTCGGTGCTGGTCACGGCGCTGCGTGACCTCGGCGTCGCGAAGCTGACCAAGGCCATCAAGGACATGGGCGACGCCGGAGCCGGGATGCTCGGGCTGATCCGCATCGCCGGGTGCGGGGTGGAGGTGGACGTCACCCTGCCCTCCGGTGTGTCCACGAAGGACGTCAAGGACAAGCGGCAACGCCTGGCGGAGAACCTGTTCCGTCACGAGCACGAGCTGTTCATCACCATCCCGCCGGCGGCGCGCACCGTGCGGCTGTGGATCGCCGACCCCGGCGCGCTGGACGAGCCGATCGGACCGTCCCCGCTGACGCTGGACGACACCCTGACCGCGGACATGTACACCGGGCGGGCGCCGTGGGGTCAGGATCTTCGCGGGGAGTCGGTGCTGCTCCCGCTGCTTCAGCGGCACCTGCTGATCACCGGTCTGTCCAACCAGGGCAAGACCGCCGCCCTGCGCGCGTTGGCGCTGTGGCTGGCCCTGGACCCGACGGTCGAGTTCCGCATCGCCGACCTGAAGGGCATCGGCGACTGGCACATGTTCGTCGGCCTGGCCACCGAGATGATCGCCGGCCCCACCGACGAACACGCCTGCGCCGCCACGCACATGCTGGAGAAGGGGGTCGAGGAGATGGAGCGCCGCCTGGCCGCCGTGGACCCCGACACCCACAAGAACGGCGTCACCCGCGACCTCGCGCGCGCCGGCACCGGCTTCCACCCGCTCGTGCTGATCGTGGACGAGGCACAGCAGGCGTTCATGAACGTCGCCATCGGCGACGACAAGCGGCCCTACGGCGGGCAGAAGAGCACCAGCCGCTACTTCATGGCCGCCCGCAAGATCCACAACCAGGGGCGCGCGGTCAACGTCATCCTCTGGCAGGGCACCCAGAACCCCACCGACCAGAACCTCCCCAAGCTCGTGCGCGAAGGCGCGCACATCCGCGCGTCCCTGGTGCTGGGCACCGAGGCCGAGTCCCGCATGGCGCTGGGCGACAAGGCCGTCAACGCCGGGGCCGCCCCCCACGAACTGCGCCAGGGCTTGGACAAGGGAACCCTCGTCGTCGCCGGTGACGGCGTCCCGCTGCCCCCGCAACAGGCCAGCATCACCGTGCGGACCCACTTCATCGACGGCGACGACGCCACCGCCATCGCCGACCGCGCCAAGACCCTGCGCGGCCGACGCGCCACCACCATCACCGAGGCCGCGCCCGCGCGCGACCTGCTCGCCGACGTCGCGCAGGTGATGGGGGAGGAGGTCCGGGTCCGGACCGAGGTCGTGCGCCAGCGCCTGGCCGAACTGGACACCGGCACCTACGAGGGCATGACCGCCGACGACCTGACCAAGGGCCTGGCCGACGACGGCGTGGAGCCCTACAAGTACAACGGCCGTATGCACCTGCGGCTCAGCGAAGTCCGCCAGGCAATCACACAACGTGACGAAGCTGCTGGGGAGTGAGCCGGGGAGAACCCTGGGGAGGCGCGCCACGGTTGGGGAGCACTCCCCAACCCCCTCCCTGGCCCGCCTCCCCAAGCGTCACCAGCGCCAACGCCACTTTGGGGAGCTGGGGAGCCCAACGGCCCCCACCTGCTAAAACCCCCTGAGAACCGCACTTCCGCATGGCTGGCCCGGCCTCCCCATGTCGCCCTCGCGCGCCCATGCGTGGTCACAGACAGTTACCGGAAGGTTCGTGATGGACAACGTCATGCACATCGCCGGCGACCTCGCCGTCATCGCCCACACCTGGGGTCTCACCAGCCGCCCGAAAGCCCTGTGCGGGGTGCGCATCACCGGCGCACCCGAGAACGCCCCGTTGTGCCAGACCTGCCGCAAGCGCGCCGGCTGGACCCACGACAAGCGCCACTAGCCCGCCGACCGGACCGAACGCCCAGCACAGCAAGGGGGGACGTGACATGTGCAGAACAGGCGGACGCCGCTGCGACGGCAGCCGGCACAGCAGCCGAGCCACCCAGACCACCCGTCAGCGGGTCTTCCGCGCCCGCAAAGCCCTACAGCAGGCCAAAACCAGCGGAGACCAAGACGCGATCGACGCCGCGCGACAACGCCTCGCCGACGCCCGCGCCGCACACCAGGAAGCCAAAAACACCATGCACCACAACG
>NZ_JBHTLK010000405.1:0-2930 GCF_042678885.1 Saccharothrix hoggarensis | reverse complement strand
GGCCGGACTGGCTGGCGGCGGCCGCGCGGGCGTCCCGGATCGCGGAGCTGCGGGCGGAGGGCGGGCTGGGGTCGTTCGGGTGGCTGCTGCACGGCGTGGGCGTGCCGGTGTCGTCCCTGCTCCCGCCGCTGCCGCCGTGGCAGCCGTGACCGCGGCCGCTAGCGGGCCCAGGGCGGGTCGATCCGCTGACCGCCGACGGACCCGGTGACGCCGACCGACGTCGCGACCAGGACCGTGGCCGGGCCGCCGACGAGCCGGAAGTCGGTGTGCGGCGGCACGACGACGGTGTCGCCGCGGCCGGCTTCGACGTCGTGGATGGTCACCCGGCCGTCGAGGACGTGGAAGACCTCCTCCTTGTCGACCTGGTGCCGCTCGCTCTCGGCGTTCGCGGGCACCTCGACGGTCCACAGGGCGATCTGCGTGCTGCCGCCGCGCGACGGGGTGGCGTGGGGGTGGAACACGAAGCCGTGGCGCTCGAACATCGTTCTCCAAACTAGTCAACTCGGTTGTCTAGTTGCAGACTAGGCGACCGTGGAACCCGTGTCGATGCTGTTCGCCAGGACGTTCCGCGTGATGACCGACCGGTTCCACGAGCGGTTGGCCGACCGCGACCTCGAACCGCTGCGCCCGGCGCACGGCTTCGTCTTCCGCTACCTGGCCGAACAACCCTCCGCGACCGCCGTCGACCTGGCCGTCCACCTGGGGGTCTCCAAGCAGGCCGCCACGAAGACCGCGGCGGAGCTGGTCGAGTGGGGCTACGTCCGCCGCACCCCGCACCCGGCGGACCGGCGCGCGCACGTGCTGGAGCTGACCGGCAAGGGCCGCTCGTACCTGCGGTTCGCCGACGCGCTGTGGGCGGAGCTGGAGGAGGAGTTCGCGTCCGCCGTGGGCGCGGAGCGGATGGCCGTGCTGCGGGAGGCGCTGGAGGCGTACCTCGACGGCGCGGAAGGCGGCCTCCGCCCGGTGTGGTGACCGCGCCCGGCGATCACGTGCGCCAGCTCCGTCCGCCAGCCCGCCCGGCAGCCCCGTCCCGCAGCCCCGGCCGGCGATCGCGCCCGGCGATCACGTCCACCTGCACGGCCGAAGACCGCCGGCCGCCGGCTCCACCGCCGCCCAGGCTGGCGGTGTGCGAATCCACGCCCTGCCCGACGACGTCCTCGACCGCGCCCGCGAGCTCGCCGGGACCGACGCGCACCACGAGTGGCACGCCGAGTCACCCGGCGCGCCGTTGCGCTGCTGCCTGCGCAAGGCCGGGCCGGGCGAGCCGGTGATCCTGTTCCGCTACGCGCCCGGAGCCGGCGTCGGGCCGTACGAGGAGCTGGGGCCGGTGTTCGCGCACGCCGAGCCGTGCGACGGGCCGGCGAGCACCGCGGAGTTCCCCCACGCCTTCCGGAACGCCCCGCGGACCCTGCGCGCCTACACCGCCGACGGCCGCATCCACGACGGCGGGGTCGCCCAGCCGGACGCCCTCGCGCAGCGCCTCGACGCCCTGCTCGACGACCCGCTGGTGGCCGAGGTGCAGGTCCGCAGCGCCTCCCACGGCTGCTTCCTGTTCGCCGTCACGCGCGACTGACGGTCGGCGGACGGCTCGGGGACCGTGCGACGATGACGGCGTGGAGATCACCGTTGGCGTCGGCGCCGGAGCGCGGCACCTCGGGGTGGACCGGGTGGTCGACCTCGGCCCCCTGCACCCGTCCGCGCACGGCGCCTACCGGCTGCGGCTGACCGTCCGGGACGACGACGTCATCACCGCCGCCGAACCCCTGGTCGGCCACCTGCACCGGGGCGCCGAGAAGTTGTTCGAGGTGCGCGACTACCGGCAGGTCCTCACCCTCGCCAACCGGCACGACTGGCTCGCCGCCTTCTGCAACGAGCTCGCCGTCGCGCTCGCCGTGGAGCGGATGACCGGGATGGACGTCCCGCCGCGCGCCCAGGCGTTGCGCGTCCTGCTGTGCGAGCTGAACCGGATCATGGCGCATTTGGTGTTCCTCCAACCGCTCACCGGCGCGCGCGACCGCGACGCCGTGCAGGCCGTGCTGGAGGAGGCATCGGGCGGCCGCATCCACTTCATGTTCAACCGGATCGGCGGGCTGCGCGAGGACGTCCCCGCCGGCTGGACCGACCGCGTCCGCGACGTCCTGTCCACTGTGGACCCCGGCGAGGCGTCGGAGGGCTTGGCGGGCCTCGGGGTCCTGTCTCGGGACGCCGCGCTGGCGTTCGGCGTCACCGGCCCGGTCGGACGAGCGTCCGGAGTGGACTTCGACCTGCGCCGCGACGACCCGCTGCCCGGCTACCGCGCCCTCGACGTGCGCCCCGTCGTGCGGACCGAGGGCGACGCGCTGGCCCGCGTCCGCTGCCTGGTGGACGAGGTGCGCCTGTCCGTCGCGCTCGCCCGCCGCTGCCTGGACGACCTGCCGACCGGCCCGGTGAACCTGCGCCTCCCCAAGGCGATCAAGGCCCCCGAGGGCTCGGTCTACACGTGGGTCGAGGCGCCGCTGGGCACGTCGGGCGTCCACCTGGCGTCGCGGGGCGAGAAGACCCCGTGGCGGCTGAAGCTGCGCACGCCGTCGTTCAACAACGTCCAGGCGCTCTCGGCGTTGCTGCCGGGCAGCAGGGTGGCCGACCTGCCCGCGGTGCTCGGGTCGTTCGCCGTGGTCGTCGGCGACATCGACAAGTAGGTCAGTCCTCGCGGCGACGGCGGCGGCGCGGCGAGTCCCCCCCGCCGAACGCGGCCAGCAGCTCGCTGACCGACTTGCCGTCCGCGTGCGCGCCGGCGGCCTCGGCCGGTTCGGGCGCGCTGCGCCGACCGGACGGCTGCGGGCTCTCGTCCGCCCACGAGTCCCACTTGTCGTCGGACCGACGTCGGCCGCCGGGCTCGGCGGCCGTGTCCGGCGCTCGCCGGCGGCCTTCCGACGCCGCGGACGGGGCGG
>NZ_JBHTLK010000404.1:0-2939 GCF_042678885.1 Saccharothrix hoggarensis | reverse complement strand
CGGTGCTGGTCGCCGCCGGTGTGCTGGCGGTGCTCGTCGCGCTGGCCGGCGTGCTGGTGCCGCGGCTGGCGCGCGACGACGGTCCGGCCGCCGTGACCTGGCACGCGTCCGACGGCACGTCCGGCGTGGTGGCCAGCGCCGACCTCGTCGGCAAGTCCTGGGGCACCGAGCTGTGGATGACCGTGGAGAACATCCCCAAGGGCCTGAGGTGCAAGCTGATCGTCCACGACCGGGCCGGCCGCGCCGAGATCGGCGGCTGGTGGGGCACCGACCACGCGCCGGACGAGCGCATCCCCGGGTCGACGTCGTTCCCGGTCGGGGAGATCGAGCGGCTCGACGTCGTGGTGGACATGAAGGTGCTGGTCTCGGTCCGGCCGTGACGCGGCCGGCGTGATACCGCTGGTCAGCGCGCCTGCCCCGGGCGTCCGCCGGGCACGGGTACGCTGCCCGGCGTGCACCTCAAGAGCCTGACGCTGAAGGGCTTCAAGTCCTTCGCCTCGGCTACCACGCTGCGCTTCGAGCCCGGCATCACGTGCGTCGTCGGACCGAACGGGTCCGGCAAGTCGAACGTGCTCGACGCGCTGCGCTGGGTGATGGGCACGCAGGGCGCGAAGGACCTGCGCGGCGGCAAGATGGAGGACGTCATCTTCGCCGGCACGTCCGGCCGCGCGCCGCTCGGCCGCGCCGAGGTGACGCTGACCATCGACAACTCCGACGGCGCGCTGCCGATCGACTACGTCGAGGTGTCGATCACCCGCCGCATGTTCCGCGAGGGCGCCACCGAGTACGAGATCAACGGCAACTCGTGCCGCCTGATGGACATCCAGGAGCTGCTGAGCGACTCCGGCATCGGCCGCGAGATGCACGTCATCGTCGGCCAGGGCCAGCTCGCCGCGATCCTGGAGTCGAAGCCGGAGGAGCGCCGGGCGTTCGTCGAGGAGGCCGCGGGCGTCCTGAAGCACCGCAAGCGCAAGGAGAAGGCGCTGCGGAAGCTGGAGGCGATGCAGGCGAACCTGACCCGCCTCACCGACCTCACCGCCGAGCTGCGCCGCCAGCTCAAGCCGCTGGGCAAGCAGGCCGAGATCGCCCGCCGCGCCCAGGTCGTGCAGTCCGAGCTGCGGGACGCCCGGATGCGCCTGCTCGCCGACGACCTGGTGACGCAGCGCGAGGCGTTGGCGCGCGAGGAGCAGGACGAGGCCGCCGCCCGCGCCCGCCGCGCCGAGGTGGAGCGGTCGCTGCAACAGGCGCAGGTCCAGCAGAACGAGCTGGAGGACCAGGTCGCGGCGGACGCGCCGAAGCTCCAGCAGGCGCAGGACACGTGGTACCGGCTGTCGGCGCTGGAGGAGCGGCTGCGCGGCACCGTGCGGCTGGCCGTGGAGCGGGAGCGGCACCTGTCGGCGGCCGTGGAAGCGCCGCGCGGCGGGCGTGACCCGGACGAGCTGGAGGCCGAGGCCGAGCAGACCGCGATGCTGGAGCAGGAGCTCCAGGACGGCGTGACGGAGGCGCGGGTCGGGCTGGCGGAGGCCGTGGAGACGCGGGCCGAGCTGGAGCGCGTGGTGTCCGCGGCGGAGAAGGCGCACCTGGCCGCCGTGCGGGCCATCGCCGACCGGCGCGAGGGCCTCGCCCGGCTGTCCGGCCAGGTCGAGGCGCTGCGGTCGAAGACGAGCGCGACCGCCGAGGAGATCGAGCGGATGTCGATCGCGCTGGCCGAGGCGGTCGAGCGGTCCGAGGTCGTCCAGCAGGAACTCGCCGAGGCCCGTGAGGTGACCGGGACCGAGGACGAGGACGACGTCGGGCTGGACGAGCGGCACCGGCTGGCGGTGGAGGCGGACGACGCGGCGCGCCGCCGGGTCGAGGAGCTGGTCAAGGCCGAGCGGGCCGCCGAGCGCGACATCGCGTCGTGGAAGGCGCGGGTGGACGCGCTGTCGCTGGGCCTGACCCGCAAGGACGGCGCGGGCGCGTTGCTGGCGTCCCGGCTGCCGGGGCTGCTGGGCTCGCTCGCGGCGCTGCTGACCGTGGAGCCGGGCGCGGAAATCGCGGTGGCGGCGGCGCTGGGCCCGATGCTCGAGGCGGTCGCGGTGGCGGCCGGGGCCGACGCGGTGGCCACGCTGGAGCTGTTGAAGGAGCAGGACACCGGCCGGGCGGGCGTGCTGGTGGGCGGCGAGCCGGTGAGCGTCGACCGGTCCGGCTGGCCGACGTTGCCGGCGGGCGCTCGGTGGGCCGTGGACGTGGTGGGGGCGCCGGAGCCGCTGCGGCCCGCGTTGCACCGGGCGCTGGAGCGGGTCGCGGTGGTGGACTCGCTGGCCACCGCGCGGCGGTTGGTGGACGAGCACCCCTCGGTGCGCGCGGTGACCCGTGACGGCGACGTGCTCGGCGCGGACTGGGCCGTCGGCGGGTCCGGGCGCAGCCAGAGCGTCATCGAGGTCCAGGCCGCGGTGGACGAGGCGTCGGAGAAGCTGGCGCTGGCCGAACGCGCGTTGGAGCAGTCCGCGGCCGCCCTGGAGGGCGCGCGGGCCGAGCAGCAGGCCCGGCGGGCCGAGGTCGCCGCGGTGAAGGAGCAGCTGAACGAGGCCAAGGTGCGGCGCGCCCGGTCGTCCGAGCGGCTGAACCGGCTCGCGGCGGCGGTGCGGTCGGCCGAGGCGGAGGTCGAGCGGGCGCGCGCCCAGCGGGAGAAGGTCGAGGCCGCCCGCGAGGAGAACCTGCTCAAGCTCGCCGAGCTGGAAGAACGGCTGCTGGTGGCGCAGGAGCAGCCGCTCGACGACGAGCCGGACACGTCCCACCGCGACGAGATGGCCGCCGAGCTGGCCGCCGCACGTCAAGGCGAGGTCGACGCCCGGCTGTCGCTGCGCACGGCCGAGGAGCGCGCCCGCGCGTTGCAGGGCAAGGCCGAGGGACTGCGCCGGGCCGCGCGCGCCGAGCGGGAGGCCCGCCATCTCGTC
>NZ_JBHTLK010000403.1:0-3078 GCF_042678885.1 Saccharothrix hoggarensis | reverse complement strand
GCGCAGGGCGACCGCGGCGGACGGCACGAGCACGCCGTCCGGGTCGATCCGCTCGTCGTCCGCGCCGTGCCGGGCCAGCAGGCCGTGCCGCCGCACCACCCGCGTGCGGTGCTCGCCGCCGCGCCGGTCGAGCAGTTCGGCGAGGTAGGCGTCGAGGAGCCGACGCGGTTCGACGCGGGCCGGGTCGGGCAGGGTCTTCACCACCCGCAGCCACAGCGGGCCGTCCACGAGCTCGCGCAGGTGGGCGGGCACGCCGGCGAGGTGCCGTGCGACCTGCTCGGCGCTGAGCGGCACCATCGTCGCGGTCGTCCGCAGCCGCAGGCCCGGGTAGTCGGCGGTCCGGCAGGCCACCGCCATCGGCGGCTGGGCCAGGTCGGCGACCAGCTCGTCGATGGCCCGCGCGCACCGGTCCCGCAGGTCCGGCCGGACCTCGTCCAGGCCGTCGAGCAGCAGCGCGAGCTTCCGGTTGGCGAGCCAGGCGCGGGCGATCTGCGGGACGACGCCGTACCGGGCGCTCATCTGCCCGACCAGCCAGTCCGGCAACGCCTCCGGTGGCTCCTCGCGCCGCCGGGAGCGCGGGCGCAGCACGTCGGCGAGCCCGGACCGGCGGCTCACGCCCCAGCCGGCCAGGGACAGCACGACCGGGATCGGCTCGTCGGCGTCCCGTTCGGCCCGGTCGACCAGCGCTCCGGCCAGCCGCAGCAGCTCAGTGCTCTTGCCGGACCCGGCCGCGCCGAGCAGCGCCAGCGACTCGTCGCGGTCGTAGGCGGCGGTCGCCGTCACGTCGCCCTCGTCGGTGCGGACGACGAGCGTCAAGGTCTCGACGTCGCCCAACGCCTGCCGCAACGACGTGTCGACGTGCTTGCGCACGCGGGCCAGCGCGCGCGACCGGTCGCGCGCGGACGGCTCCGGGTTGGCGGACGCGCCGCGCCGGGAGCCGAGGTGACGGCCGGTCTCGACCACGACGAGGCCCAGCGCGACGCAGCCCCACACCGGCCACCCCCAGGCCGGCGGGTCGTCGTCGGTGACGAGGTTCGTCAGCAGGCCGATGAGGATGACCAGCAGGGTGGCCGCGACGGTCGGCAGCAGTCCCGGTGATCTCATCAGCCGGCAGCCTACGGGTCAGTGATCGTCCTCGTGCCGCTTCGCGAGACGTTTCGGCGCGCGGCACAGCCACGCCTCGGTCAGCAGCTCGGTCAGCTCGGCGGTGTCGATCTCCGCCAGGCGGACCAGGATCGCCGCGTACCCGTCGAAGTGCGGGGTGGTGAAGTAGACGGCCGGGTCGTCGGCGAGCAGCGCCTCCTTCGCCCCGAGGTCCGGCACGCTCGCGGCGAGCACGGGACCGTCCGGCGCGGCGGCGCCGAGGGCGGCCAGGTCGGCCTTGCGCAGCGGCCGGTCCCAGGCGAACGCCTTGTCCTTCACCCGCCAGCTGATCAGCCCCTCGCCGGACTCGCGCTCGGTGACCTCGGGCAGCGCGGTGGCGATGCGGTGCACGTCGTCCCAGGTGGCCATGCCGCAAACGGTAGACCGGGGGTCCGACAGCGCGCCCGATTAATCGTTGGCGTCACCAACGTTCTCAAGTATCGTTGGCGTCACCAACATCCAGGGAGCCCGCCATGATCACGCCCTTCACCCTCGACGTCCCGCAAGCCGACCTGGACGACCTGCGCGACCGGCTCGCCCGCACCCGGTGGCCCGACGAGCTGCCCGACGCGGGCCTCGACTACGGCTTCCCGCTCGCCCGCGTCCGCGAGCTGGCCGACCACTGGCTCCACGCCTACGACTGGCGGCGGCACGAGGCCGAGCTGAACGCCCTGCCGCAGTTCACCACCGCGATCGACGGCCAGCGCGTGCACTTCCTCCACGTCCGGTCGGCGAACCCGGACGCCCTGCCGCTCGTGCTGGTCCACGGCTGGCCGGGGTCCGTGGTCGAGTTCCTGGACGTCGTCGAGCCGCTGTCACGGGACTTCCACCTGGTCGTCCCGTCGATCCCCGGCTTCGGGCTGTCCGGACCCACGACGTCGCGCGGTTGGGACGTCCACCGCGTGGCGCGGGCGTTCGCCGAGCTGATGCGCCGCCTCGGCTACGACCGCTACGGCACGCAGGGCGGCGACTGGGGCTCCGGCATCGCCAGGGCCGTGGCCGCCGCCGTGCCCGAGCACGTCGTGGCCGTGCACGTGAACTACCTGCCCACGCCACCCGTGGACGGCGTCGCACTGTCCGAAGAGGACGAACGACGGCTGGTGAAGATCAGGGCCATGATCCGGAGCCGCCCCGGCTACCAGGTGGTGCACGCGACCCGGCCGCAGACCGTCGCCTACGCGTTGACGGACTCGCCGGTCGGCCAGCTGGCGTGGAACGCGGAGAAGTTCGCCGAGTGGGTCGACCCCGACTGCGAGATCGACGTCGACCGCGTCCTCACCAACGTGATGCTGTACTGGCTCACCGGCACGGCCGGCTCGTCGGCGAGGCTGGCACGCGAGACGGGCATCGTCGGGAACGACTGCCCCGCGCCGCTCGGCGTGGCCGTGTTCGCGCACGACATCGTGCTGTCCGTGCGGCCGTTGGCGGAACTGCGCTACCGGGTCGAGCACTGGAGCGAGTTCGACCGGGGCGGCCACTTCGCCGCGCTGGAGACGCCCGACCTGTTCGTCGGCGACCTCCGGAAGTTCTTCGCGGGCCGCTCGTAGCGCTACACGACGAGGGAGACGCCGGTCGCCGTGACCACCACGGCGACCGCCGCGTCCAGCACCCGCCACGCCGAGGGCCGGGCGAAGGTGCCCGACAACCACCGCGCGCCGAACCCGAGCGCGGTGAACCACAACACGCTGCCCGCCATCGCCCCCGCACCGAACCACCACCGGTCGCCGCCGAAGCTCGTGGACGCCGTGCCGAGCAGCAGCACGGTGTCCAGGTACACGTGCGGGTTGAGCCAGGTCAGCGCCAAGCACGTCACGATCGCCGCCGCACCCGCTCCCCCACCCGCCTTGCCCGCCGCTCTAGCGGCCGGACCGCCCGCGCCCGCGACCTCCGGACCCGCCGCACCGGCTCCCGCCACCGCCCCGCCCGCACCGTCCG
>NZ_JBHTLK010000402.1:0-3127 GCF_042678885.1 Saccharothrix hoggarensis | reverse complement strand
CGCCGCCGGGTCGCCCGCGCCGCGCGCCTTCTCGTCGCCGTACGCCTCGGCGGCCGGGGTCTCGGTCAGCTCGATGAACGCCGTCACCGGCCCGGTGGCACGGGCGAGCGCGGCGCCGACCACCTCGGACGACCCGCCGGTCGCGTGGTCGGCGCGGTGCGGTGGCAGGGGTGCGGCGGACGGGGCGGCGGACGCCGGGCTCGCCACGACGAGCGCGGCGAGCAGTGCGGCGGTGGCGCTGACGGACGCCCACACCGCGCGGTGGAGTTTCATCGCGACCTCTCGTTACCGGTATTCATCGGACCAATTCCCCGTCAAGCCCTAGACGCCCCTCCGGTGGACGGCTATACATCCGATCTGTCGACCGGTTGTTGAGGAGGACCTGCCGTGCAGCTGCTGCGCCTGGGACCGTCGGGCTCCGAACGCCCCGCCGTCCGCGCCGACGACGGCGTCGCGTACGACCTGAGCCCGCTGACGGACGACGTGACCGGCGCGTTCCTAGCCGCCGACGGCATCGCCCGCACGAGAGCCGCGCTGGCCGCGGGCGAACTCCACCCGATCGTGGACGACGGCCCGAGGGTCGGTCCGCCCGTCGCGGACGTCGGCAAGATCGTCTGCATCGGCTTGAACTACCGCGACCACGCTGAGGAGACCGGGCTCGCGATCCCGGCCGAGCCGGTGGTGTTCCTGAAGGCCGCGGACACGATCGTCGGCCCGTACGACGAGGTGCTCGTGCCGCGCGGCTCGGTGAAGACCGACTGGGAGGTCGAGCTGGGCGTGGTCATCGGGCGCGAGGCCCGGTACCTGGGGTCGGCCGAGGAGGCGTTGGCCCACGTCGCCGGGTACGTGGTGTCGCACGACGTGTCGGAGCGCGAGTTCCAGCTGGAGCGCGGCGGGCAGTGGGACAAGGGCAAGAACTGCGAGACGTTCAACCCGCTCGGCCCCTTCCTCGTGCCCGCCGACGAGGTCGACGACCCGCAGGCGCTCGGCCTGCGCCTGTGGGTGGACGGCGTGCCGCGGCAGGACTCCTCCACCAAGAACATGATCTTCCCGGTGGCCGAGCTGGTCCGCTACCTGAGCTGGTTCCTCGTCCTCCGACCGGGGGACGTCGTCAACACCGGCACGCCCGCCGGCGTCGCGCTCGGGCAGCCCGAGCCGAAGCCGTACCTGCGCGCGGGCTCCGTGGTGGAGCTGGAGATCGACGGGCTCGGCCGCCAGCGCCAGACGCTGGGGCAGGCGTGAGCGCCCGGATCACCGCGCTCGACGTGGCGGACGTCCGGTTCCCCACCTCGCGCGAGCTGGACGGCTCGGACGCCATGAACCCCGACCCGGACTACTCGGCCGCGTACGTCGTGCTGCGGACGTCGGAGGGGCCGGACGGGTACGGGCTGGCGTTCACCATCGGCCGCGGCAACGACGTGCAGGCCGCCGCGATCCGGTCGCTGGCGCACCACGTCGTCGGCCGGCCCGTGCCGGAGACCGCCGCCGACCTCGCCGCGCTGTCCGCGGACCTGGTCGGCGACTCGCAGCTGCGCTGGCTCGGGCCGGAGAAGGGCGTCGCGCACATGGCGCTCGGCGCGGTGGTCAACGCCGCGTGGGACCTGGCGGCCCGGCGCGCGGAGCTGCCGCTGTGGCGGTTCCTGTCCGCGATGACCCCGGAGGAGATCGTCGGCCTGGTCGACTTCCGGTACCTGTCCGACGCGCTCACGCCCGCCGAGGCGCTGGACATCCTGCGCCGGGCCGAGCCGGGGCGGGCCGACCGCGCCGCAGCCCTGGTCCGGGACGGCTACCCCGCCTACACGACGTCCCCGGGCTGGCTCGGCTACGCGGACGACAAGCTGGCCGACCTGGCCCGGCGGGCGCCGGCCGACGGCTTCGACATGATCAAGCTCAAGGTCGGCGGCGACCTGGCCGACGACGTGCGCCGGCTGGCGCTGGCCCGCGAGGTCGTCGGCGACGGCGTGCGCATCGCCGTGGACGCCAACCAGCGGTGGGACGTCGGCACGGCCGTCGCGTGGATGCGCGAGCTGGCGCCGTTCGCGCCGTACTGGATCGAGGAGCCCACCTCGCCGGACGACGTGCTGGGGCACGCGGCCATCGCCAGGGCGGTGCGGCCGATCAAGGTCGCCACCGGCGAGCACGTCCAGAACCGGGTCGTCTTCAAGCAGCTCCTCCAGGCCGGCGCGGTGGACGTGGTGCAGCTCGACGCGTGCCGGGTCGGCGGCGTCAACGAGAACGTCGCGATCCTGTTGCTGGCGGCCAAGTTCGGCGTCCCGGTCTGCCCGCACGCGGGCGGCGTCGGCCTGTGCGAGCTGGTCCGGCACCTGGCGATGGCCGACTTCGTCGCGGTGTCCGGATCGCTGGACGGCCGGTCGATCGAGTGGGTCGACCACCTGCACGAGCACTTCACCGACCCGGCCGTGGTGCGCGGCGGCCGGTACCTCGCGCCGTCCGAGCCCGGCTTCTCGGCCCGGCTGCGCGACCGGAGCGTGGCCGACCACCGGTACCCGGACGGTCCGGTGTGGACGAACCTGGGGGCGCGATGAGCGAGTTCGACGGCCTGGTGGCCGTGGTGACGGGCGGCGCGTCGGGCATCGGCCTGGCCGCCGCGCGCCTGCTGGCGGCCCGGGGCGCGACGGCGGTGGCGCTGGACCTGAACCCCGACGTCGACCCGCCGGTGCACGGCATCCGGGCGGACGTCGCCGACGACGAGTCCGTGCGGGCGGCGGTCGCCGAGGTGGTCGCGCGGTTCGGCCGGCTCGACGTCCTGGTGAACAACGCGGGCGTCGGCGCGACCGGTGACGTGGCCGCGAACCCGGACGACGAGTGGCGGCGCGTGCTGGAGGTGAACGTGCTCGGCATGGTCCGCGTCGCCCGCGCCGCGCTGCCGCACCTGCGGGAGTCGCCGTCGCCGGCGATCGTGAACACCGGTTCCATCGCGGCGTGGGCCGGTCTGCCGCAGCGCGCGCTGTACTCGGCGAGCAAGGGCGCGGTGCACGCGTTGACGCTGGCGATGGCCGCGGACCACGTGCGGGAGGGCATCCGGGTGAACGCGGTGGCGCCCGGCACGGCGGACACCCCGTGGGTCGGCCGGCTGCTCGACGCGGCGCCGGACCCGGTCGCCGAG
>NZ_JBHTLK010000401.1:0-3136 GCF_042678885.1 Saccharothrix hoggarensis | reverse complement strand
CCGGCGCCCGCGCACGGCGGCGGCGACGGACCCGGCGGCGTCGGCCAGTTCGGCGTACGTCCACGACCGGTGCGCGTCGACCACCGCCGTCACGTCCGGCGTCGCCTCGGCACGGCGGCGGAAGGCGTCGACCAGCGTGTCGGCGGACTCGACGGACTCGGCGGACTCGACGGACTCGGCCGCCTGCCCGCCGTCGCCGAGCGCCACCAACGACTCCACGTCGGCGTCCACGACCAGCGGCAGCTCCGAGACCGGGGCCTCGGCGTCGTCCACCGCGGCGGCCACGAGGGTGGTGAACAGCTCCGCGAGCCGCTGGGCGTCCTCGGCGGAGAACACGGACTCGGCGCAGTAGAACGAGCCCCGCAGCCCTTCGCCGTCGCGGAACAGGTCGAGGTTGAGGTCGAACCGGGGCGCGTCGGTGTCGGTGTCCAGCGCCGTCACGTCGAGGCCCGGCAGGTCGAACGTGCCGTCGGCGGGCTCCTCGAACAGCTGGCACGCCACCTGGACCAGCGGCGGCACGCCCGGCACTCGGTCGGGGTTCACCGCCTCCACCAACCGCTCGAACGGGAGGTCCTGGTGCGCGAACCCGCCCAGCAGGGCGTCCCGCGCGCCGGCCACCACGTCGATGAACGCCGGGTCGTCGCGCAGGTCGCCGCGCACGGCGAGCAGGTTCACGAAGAACCCGACCAGGTTCTCCACCTCGGGCGCGGTGCGGCCCGCGACCGGCACGCCGACGAGCAGGTCGCGCTGCCCGCTCAGCCGCGACACCAGCACCTGGAACGCCGCCAGCACCGCCATGAACAGCGTGCCGCCGACCTCGCGCGCCAGCTCGCGCAGGCCCGCCGTCAGCTCCGGCGACAGCACGACCTCCACGGTGGTGCTGCGCCGTGACGCGGTCCGCTCCCCCGGCGCGAGCCGGTCCAGCACCACCGGCGCGCCCGCGATGTGGTCCAGCCAGTACGTCAGCTGCCGTTGCAGAGCCGGTCCGCGCAACGCCTCCCGCTGCCACACGGCGAAGTCGCCGTACTGCACCGGCAGCGGCTCGGACACCACGGGCTCGCCGGTCGTCAGCGCCCGGTAGGTCGCGGCGATCTCGTCCAGCATCAGCGTGACGGACCAGCCGTCGCACGCGATGTGGTGCATGCTCAGCGCGAGCACGTAATCCTCGTGGCCCAGGCGCAGCACTTCGGCGTGGAACAGCGGACCCTGCTCCAGGTCGTAGGTCCGCCCCATCACGCGGGCCGTGAACGCCTTGATCGCGTCCTCGACGGGCGGCGCGCCCGCGGTCACCTCGACGGCCCCCGGCCAACGGGCCTCCACCACCTGCGCCGGCTCGCCGTCGACCACGGGGAACCGCGTGCGCAGCGACTCGTGCCGGGCGACCAGGCTCTCCACCGCCGTGGTCAGCGCGGCCACGTCGAGCGGGCCGCGCAGCCGGTACAGCTCGCCCATGTTGTACGCGGTCGAGTCGGGTTCCAGCTCCGCCAGCAGCCACAGGCGCAGCTGTGCCGACGACAGCGGCCGCGGGCCGGGCAAGTCGACCTTGGCGATCGGCGTCGGCGCGGTCTTCGCCGAGGCGCTGACGACGGCGGCGAACCGCTCGATCGTCGGGTTGTCGAACAGCGCCCGCACGGACACCGACGCGCCGAACAGCTCACGGGTCCGCGCGACGACCTTGCCCGCGCTCAGGGAGTGCCCGCCGAGCTTGAAGAAGTCGTCGGTCCGGCCGACGCGCGGCAGGTCCAGCACGCCCGCGACGACCGCCGCGACGACCTGCTCCGCGCCCGACCGGGGAGCGGCGTGGACGTCGAGGTCGTCCTGCGCCGCGGTGGGCAGCGCCGCCAGGTCCACCTTGCCGCTCGCCAGCCTCGGCAGCTCGTCCACCAGGATGAACGCCCTGGGCAGCATGTACTCGGGCAGCCGCGACAGCACGAGCATCCGCAGGTCCTCCGCGCCGGGCCGCGTCCCGGCCGCGGGCACGACGTGCGCGAGCAGTTCGGCGCCCTCGCCCCGGACGTCGCGGAAGCTCACCACGACGTCCACCACGTCCGGGTGGGCGGCGATGACGGACTCCACCTCGCCCAGCTCCACCCGGTACCCGCGCACCTTCACCTGGTGGTCGGAGCGGCCCAGGAACTCGACGGCGCCGCCCGGCCCGACCCGGCCGAGGTCGCCCGTGCGGTACATCCGCACGCCGGGCTCGGCCGCGAACGGGTCGGGCACGAACTTGTCGGCGGTCAGGCCGGGCCGGCCGAGGTACCCGCGCGCCAGGTGGCGTCCGGCGAGGAAGATCTCCCCGACCGCGCCCTCCGGCACCGGGTCGCCGCTGCGGTCGAGCAGGTAGACCGCCGTGTTGTCGATCGGCGTGCCGATGAGCGGGGTGTCGCTGTCGCGCAGCCGCCAGGTCAACGCGTCCACGGTGCACTCGGTGGGGCCGTAGAAGTTCCAGGCGTCCACGCCGTCCTCGGCCGCGAGCCGCTGCCACAGCGCGGGCCGGATCGCCTCGCCGCCCATGATCAACGTCGTCGGCCGGTGCCCGTCGCGGTCCAGCAGGCCGAGGTCGACCAGCTGCGCCATCTGCGACTGCGGCACGTCCAGCACGTCGATCCGGCGTTCCCGCACGAACCGCAGCAGACCTTCGGAGTCGCGGCGCGTGACCTCGTCCACCACGTGCAGCTCGTGCCCCCCGACCAGCCACAGCAGCTGGTCCACGGCGGCGTCGAACGCGAACGACGCGGTCAGCGCCACGCGTCGGGGCCCGGCCTCGCCGAAGTGCGTGCGGCGGTGCGCGTCGAGCAGGTTCACCAGCGACCCGTGTTCGAGCAGCACGCCCTTCGGCACGCCGGTCGAGCCGGACGTGAACAGCACGAACGCCAGGTCGCCCGCCCGCACCACCGGTCCGGGCGCGCCGACCGGGCCGGCGACGGCCTCGTCCAGCGCGATCCGCCGCAGCCCCAGCGGTTCCAGCGACGCCGCCGACGCGTCGTCGCACAGCACGACGGACACCCCGGCGGTCTCGACCACCGACCGGACCCGGCGGATCGGGTCGGACAGCTCCAGCGGCACGACGGCGTCGCCCGCGCCGAGCACCCCCAGCTCGGCCGCCACCACCAGCCGGGTCCGCCGGCCCGCCCCG
>NZ_JBHTLK010000400.1:0-3310 GCF_042678885.1 Saccharothrix hoggarensis | reverse complement strand
CCCGGCCGCTGCCCGCGGTCGAGGCCGCGGCCGCCGCCGCGACCGCCGCCGAGGACGAGGTCCTGGCGGGCGCGTTGAGCGACGACGTCGGCGGCGCGTTGCGCGACCTCGCGCCGGAGCTGCGGCAGGTGTTGCAGGCGATGGTGCTGGACGGGCTGACCGTGCGGGAGACCGCGGTGCTGCTCGGGGTGCCCGAGGGCACCGTCAAGACCCGCGTCCGGCGCGCCCGGATCGCGATGCGGGAGGCACTGTCATGAGCGAGCACCCGAAGGCCGACTCGATCGCCCGGTACGCGTCGGGTGACGACCTGCCCGCCGACGTGCTGTGGGCGGTCGAGGCGCACCTGGAGGCGTGCCAGACGTGCCGTCTGCGGCTGGCCGACGCGGCTCCGCCGCAGGTCACGGTACTGACGGCGGCCGTGTGGGCGGGGTTGGAGCCGACCGCGACGCGGGCCGGCGCGCCGGCGGGCCGACGACGTCGGTTCGTCCGGTGGGCCACGCCGTCGTTGCTGCCGTGGCTGGCGATGACGGCGTTCGCGGTCCTGGCGGCGCTGGCGCTGGACGGCCTGCTGTCCGGGCGCTCGACGTCGTCCGCGGTGCTGTTGATCGCGCCGGTCGTGCCCGTCCTGGGTGTGGTCGCGGCCTGGTCGCGCGGCATGGACCCGGCGCACGAGCTGGTGGTGTCCACGCCCCGGGCCGGGCTGCAGCTGGTGCTGCGCCGCACGCTCGCGGTGCTGGCGGTCGTGCTGCCCGGGTTGCTGCTCGGCGGCTGGGCGACCGGCGCGTCGCCCGCGTACTGGCTGCTGCCGTGCCTGGCCGTCACGTCCGCGACCCTGGCGCTGGGCGGCGTGATCGGGGTGCGCCGGGCCGCCGTCGTCACCGCCACGTCCTGGACGGTGCTGGTGATCGGTCCGGCGGTGGTCGTCGGCGGCGAGCCCGGTGTGCTGACGCCGGCCGCGGCGCCGGTCTGGGCGGCGGTGCTCGTGGGGTGCGCCGCCGCCGTGTTCTTCAGGTCCGCGGCCTACGCGCGCCTGTGATGGAGGGGAAGCAGATGGCACGTGCGGTGAGCGCGGCGGAGGTCGCGCCGACGGGGTACGCCTGGCAGGTCGAGGCGCGGGGCCTGCGCGTGCGCGCGGGTCGCACGATGGCGGTGGACGGGCTGGACCTGCGGCTCGGCACGGGGGTGCACGGGCTGCTCGGGCCGAACGGCGCGGGGAAGACCACGTTGATCCGGTCGCTGGCGACCGTGGTGCGGCCCGCGTCCGGGACGTTGTCGGTGCTCGGCTCGTCGGTGTCGGGGCGGCCCGACCTGCGCCGGGTGCGTCGGTCGCTGGGCTACCTGCCGCAGGACTTCGGCTACTACAAGCGGTTCACGGTGCGCGAGTTCGTCGAGTACGTGGCGTGGCTGAAGGAGATGCCGAAGCGGGACGTGCCCGGCGCGGTGCAGCGGGCCGTGGAGCGGGTCGGGCTGGCCGATCGCGCCGACTCCCGGCTGAAGACGCTGTCCGGCGGCATGGTGCGGCGGGCGGGCATCGCGCAGGCGATCGTGAACGACCCGGAGGTGCTGCTGCTCGACGAGCCGACCGCCGGGCTCGACCCCGGTCAACGGGTCCGGTTCCGGGAGTTGTTGCAGGAACTGGGTTCCGACTCGTGCGTGGTCGTGTCGACGCACCTGGTCGAGGACGTCGCGGCGGCGTGCACGGACGTGGTGCTGATCAACAAGGGCCGGCTGGTGTTCCAGGGCACGCCCGACGACCTGGCCGCCGCGGGTGGGCCCGGCGACGTCGGCGACAGCCCGCTCGAACGCGGCTACTCGGCCCTGCTCGGTGGGGCGGGTGAGTGGTGAGGATTCTCGGGATCGAGCTCAGGCGGACCGCGGCGCTGGTCCTCGGCGCGCTCACGGTGCTCGTCGTGGTGGGCATGCTGCAATGGGGTCCGTCGATGAAGAACAGCGCCGCCTGGTCACGGCAGTGGTCGACGATGGCCGAGTGGGTCCGGTTCATGCTCATGATCGCCTGGCCGCTGGTGCTGGGCGGTGGGGCGTTGCAGGGCCTGCGGGACCGGCGGTCCGGGGTGGAGGAGCTGTTCGGCTCCACGCCGCGGCCCCGTGCCCAGCGGGTGGGGTGGACGCTCGGGGCGTTGGCGGCGGCGCTGGTCGCGGCGTACGCGGTGGTGCTCGCGGTCGGCGCGGCGCAGGTCGTGTCGGCGACGGACTACTTCCACCTCCGCTGGCTGCCGGTCGCGGTGGTGGGTGTGGTGGCCCTGGTGGCCGCGGCGGCGCTGGGCATGGGGCTGGCCAGGCTCGTGCCGTCCCTGTTGACGCCGCCGCTGCTGGCGGTCGGCGGGATGGCGCTGATGACCCTCGGGCTGGGCCCGACGGGGGAGGACACGCTCCGCTGGACGCTGCTGCTCCCGTCGTTGCCGATGCCGGTGACGGTGTACGCGTCGGTGCCGGGACCGGTGAGCGCGGTGCAGCTGCTGTGGTTCACCGGGGTGGCGCTGACGGGGTTCCTGCTGGTGGCGTCGCGGCGGCGGTGGGCGGGGCTGCTGCCCGTGCTGGTGGCCGGTGCGGTCGCGGCGCCGTTGATGCCGGCGTCGGCGACGGCGCGGGACGAGGTGGCGGCGGAGCTGGTGTGCGCGGAGCAACTGTGCCTGACGCGGGCGCACGAGCACGAGCGGGCGGCGTTGGCCGGACCCGCGCGGGAGGCGTTGCGCCTGCTGGCGAAGCTGCCGTCACCGCCGACGTCGGTGCGGGAGGTGGCGGCCGCGGTGCGGGGCAACCCGGAGCGCGGGCCGGAGTCGACGGAGGCCGTGTGGGTGAGCCTGGACGACTTCACCTACTTCCGCCGTGAACCCCCGACGCCCGAGCAGCTGACGGCGTACCTGGTGGCCGGCGCGGGCACGCGGACGTGCTACAGCGACCGCATCCCCCGTGAGGTGGGCCGGGAGGTGGCGGCGCGCACGGTGATGACGGCGTGGCTGACGGGCCGCGTCGAGCCGCTGCCCTCGTTCCGCCTGTGGTTGGGGGAGGAGATCGACGCGCTGACCGAGCGGGCGTGGGCGCACCTGCGCACGTTGCCCGAGCCCGTCCAGGCGGCGAGGGTCCAATCGGCCCGCGAGGTCCAGGCCGCGTGCGCCGGCGACGCCCTCGGTGTCCTGACCGGAGGTGCGGCGTGACGCGATGGGTGCTGCTCCACGCGCGGTCGCGGCAGGTGGCGGGAGCGGCGGTGGCCGTGGTGGTCGGGGTGGCGGTGCTCGCCGCGCTCGTCCTCGCGGACGGCAGCCCGCACCTCGCCGCGTTCGGCGCGGCG
>NZ_JBHTLK010000399.1:0-3328 GCF_042678885.1 Saccharothrix hoggarensis | reverse complement strand
CCCGTCGAGGCGGTGCGCCGCGCGGCCCGTGCGAGCGGCGCGGTGTCCGGGTGCCGCAACGCCTTCGCCCAGGCGTGGACCGGATCGGCGCCCAACGTCAGCAGGTCGACCACTTCGCGCAGCCGCTCACCGGCTCCGCCCGGAACACCCGCCACCACCGCGCGGACCGCGCCGGCCACCGGCAGTCCCGCCCGCAGGGCCGCGGCCAGCAAGTCCCACGTCGCCGCCAACTCCAACGGGTCGGCCGCGCTCCCGGGCCGCCGCTTCCCCTTCCTCCCCTTGCCCTTCCTGGTGCGCACCCGTGCCGCGGCACGCGACGGTGACGGGAGCACGAGCAGTGCCAGCGCGAGGAACAGCAGGCTCACGCGATCACCTGCCGGGTGAGCCGACCGCTCCACCGCAGTCCGGCGCAGATCAGCACCGTCCCGACGACGAGCAGCACCTGCCCCGCCGCGGTGCCGGTCAGGACGGCCAGCGGGCCCGCGCCGCCCAGCTCGCCGAGCACCACCCCGAAGAGCGGCAGACCGGCGAGCACCGCCGCGCTGGCCCGTGGCCCGGCCATCCGCGCGTGGACCTGCCGGGCGAACGCGGTCCGCCGGTCGAGGTCGCGGCGCACGGCGTCCAGCACGTCGGCCAACGGCACCCCGTGCACGGCGGACAACCGCCAGGCGCGGGCCAGGTTGCGGGCGTCCGGGAAGTCGGTGAGCGCCGCCTCCACGTCGCCACCGCGGGCCGAGGTCGCCGCGATCACCCGCAGCACGTCCGCCGCCGGTGGTTCGGCGTCCTCGGCGGCGCCGGTGGCGGCGTTGGCCGGGTGCGCGCCGGCACGCAGTTCGGCGACGAACGCGCTCAGCCCGTCGGCGAGCGCAGCGGACGCCGCGAGGTGGTCACGTTGCCGTGACGCCTCGCGATGCGTGCGCCACACACTCGTGGCCAGCAACGCCCCGGCGATCACCCCGCCCACGCCCACCACCAACCCCAGCCCGGCGCCCAGGAGCACCACGAGGGGTTGGTTGACCCGCGGCAGCTTCCACCGCGTCGTCGTCCGCCCGCGCAGCCGGTTCAACCTCCGGCGAGCGGCCGACGTCGGCAGCAGCACCAGCGCGGCGGCCAGCAGGAGCGGACTGATCACCCAGAGCGTGGTGGGCACCGCGGTGGACGCCGTCATGGCGCACCCACCAGGGAGTCGAGGGCCGCGGCGGCCTCACCGCGGCCGGCGCCCGGTCGCCAGGCCGGACGGACCGCCAGGTCGCCGCCCCGGCGTTCCAGCACGCCGATCTCGGCCAGGCGCCGGGTTCCGTCGACGGCACGGCGCATGTGCAGCACCACTTTCACCGCCGCCGCCACCTGGCTGTGCACCGCGCGGCGGTCCAGCCCGCCGAGGGCCGCCAACGCCTCCAGCCGCGCCGGGACCTCCGCGGGCGAGTTCGCGTGCAGCGTGCCCGCGCCGCCGTCGTGGCCGGTGTTCAGGGAGGCCAGGAGTTCGCACACCTCCGCCCCGCGCACCTCGCCGACGACGATCCGGTCGGGTCGCATCCGCAGCGCCTGGCGCACCAGGTCGCGCATGGTCACCTCGCCCGCGCCCTCGACGTTGGGGCCGCGGGCCAGGAGGTGGACGACCTGCGGGTGGTCGGGCCGGAGTTCACCGGCATCTTCCACGCAGACCACCCGTTCGTGGTGCGGCACGCAGGCCAGGAGAGCGGCGAGCAGCGTCGTCTTGCCCGAACCCGTGCCGCCGACGACCAGGAACGCCTGGCGCGCCACGACGATCGCCCGGAGGAGGTCGGCCGCGGGTTCGTCGAACGTCCCGCGGTCGAGCAGCGCGAGCAGGTCGTGCACCGCCGGGCGGAGGACGCGCAGCGAGAGGCACGTGAACGGCGCGATCGGCGGCAGCACGGCGTGCAGCCGAACCGAGCGGGGCAGCCACCCGTCGACGTAGGGCGCGGCGTCGTCCAACCGCCGCCCGGCCGCGACCGCGAGCCGCTGGGCGAGCCGCCGCACGGCGGCTTCATCCGGGAAGGCGACGTCGGTGCGGCGCAGACCGGTGCTCCCGTCGACCCACACCTGGTCGGGCGCGGTGACCAGGACGTCGGTCGTGCCGGGGTCGCGCAGGAGCGGTTCGAGCGGCCCCGCGCCCACGAACTCCTGGCGCAGCACGGCGAGGGCGCGCCGGACGTCCTCGTCGCCCAGCACCCCGCCGGCCTCCCCGCGCACCGCCGCCGCGACCGACGCGGGCGTCAGGTCCGCGCGCCCGTTGGCCAGCCGCCGCCGGACCCGTTCGACCAGGTCGTTCACGACCGACCCCCTTCAGGACGGGCCGAACCCACGACCGCGGCGCATTCCTCGCGCGGAGGCGGCACCACGAGGTCCGGCACAACGTCGGGCGCTGTCGGTTCGGGCAACGACAGTTCGGCGGCCAGGACGGCGGACAGCGCCACCGGACGACAGGTCCGGAACACCACCGGCGGCCGGTACAGCGGATGGCGGCGCAAGGTTGGCCCGCACCCGGCGGACCCCCGCGACGGCTGACGACTCACGACGACTCCCGAGGGTGCGATTGCTCCAGCGGCGGTTCGGACAACCGGCACGGCCGGCGCCGACAACGCCGCGGGCGGCCGGAACCGAAGGTGGTCACCTGGCATGGAGGGCTGCCAGGACTTCGCGCGCCGCACGGGCCAGCGGGCCTCGGGCGCGGGAGGGGAAGCGGCCCTCGTCCAGCGTGGTGGCCAGGCGGGGCTCGGAGCGCATGGCGGTGAGGAGCGGGACGCCCACCGCGTCGACCACCTGGCTCGCGGTCAGGCCGCCGGGGGCCGGGCCGCGGATCACGGCGCGCAGCCGCACGCCCCGCGCTTCCGCCTGGTCGACCAACGGCTTGGCCGCCATGCACGCCTTGACGTCCGCCGGCACGACGAGCACCGCGAGGTCGGCTCGGTCCAGCGCCGCGCACGCCGCCGGCGTCAGGCGGCGCGGGAGGTCGCACACGACCGTGCCACCGGCCCGCGTGCCCGAGTCGACCACCGCGACCACCGCGCCGGGTTCCGGGTCGGGGCCCGATCGGCCGCACGACAGCACGGTGAGGCCGCCCCGGCCGCCGGTGCGACCGGGCAGCGCCGAGCGGAGCGCCGCGACCGGCACGCGACCGCCGGTGAGCTGCAACGTGGGCCAGCGCAACCCTTCCTGCCGTTCGGCACCCAACGTCAGGTCGAGGCCGCCGCCCAACGGGTCGCAGTCGACGAGCAGCGCGAGGCCGCCCGCCGCCAGCACGGCCTGCCCCACCGCCACCGCCAGCACGGACGCGCCCGCACCGCCACGCGCGCCGAGCACCGGC
>NZ_JBHTLK010000398.1:0-3340 GCF_042678885.1 Saccharothrix hoggarensis | reverse complement strand
GCCGGTCAGCAGCACGCGCGCGCCGCGCCGGCCCGCCCGGTCGACCGACTCGGCCAGCCGCACGTCGCCGGGGTCCTCGGTGTGCGCGAGCACCACGTCGAGCGCGCCCACCCACGTCGGCACGTCGTCGGCGACCACGACCGGCACCGGGCAGCGCGGACCCAGCAGGGCCGTCACCATCCCGGCCACCGACGCGCCGACACCGGGCCGGGTGATCAGCACGAGCGCCCGGGGGCGCTCCTCGAACACCCGGTCGACGCCCAGCTCAGCGGCCGTCTCGGCGGCGGAGCGGACCTGCGCGCCCGCCCGTGCGGCGGCGCGCAGCAGGCCCTCCCGGTCGGCGTCGGTGAGCCGGGACTGGTCGTCGAGGAGGCTGTCGTCGAGCACCCCCGATCACCCGGCCGTCGGCTCGACAGCCTCGTCGAGGAGCAGCACCGGGATGCCGTCCCGAACCGGGAACGCCCGGCCGCACGAGGTGCAGGTGAGGTAGTCCGCCAGCGGGTCGGACGCGGTGCCGACCTTCAGCGGCGCGTGCTCGGGGCACGGGCACGCCAGGATCTCCAGCAACTGCGCGTCGAGTTGGACAGCCACGGCGCTCATCCCCTCACGATCGCCAGGACCTCGTCGCGCAACGCCGCGACGGAGGCCGCGTCGGCGGCTTCGACGTTGAGCCGGAGCAGCGGCTCGGTGTTGGACGCGCGGAGGTTGAACCAGGAGCCGTCCGGCAGGTTCACCGTGAGGCCGTCCAGCTCGTCGAGCTCGACGCCCTCGCGGGCGCCGAACTCGGCCTTGATCGCGGCCAGCCTGCCCTGCTGGTCGTCCACCGTGGAGTTGATCTCGCCGGAGGCCGCGTACCGCGCGTAGTCCCTGGTCAGGTCGGACAGCGTGCCGTCCTGCTCGCCGAGCGCGGCCAGCACGTGCAGCGCGGCCAGCATGCCGGTGTCGGCGCGCCAGAAGTCGCGGAAGTAGTAGTGGGCGGAGTGCTCGCCGCCGAAGATCGCGCCGGTGCGGGCCATCTCCTCCTTGATGAAGGAGTGGCCGACGCGGGTGCGGACCGGGACGCCGCCGTGCTCGCGGACGATCTCGGGCACCGCGTGCGAGGTGATCAGGTTGTGGATGATCGTGCCGCCCGGGTCCTTGGCCAGCTCGCGCACCGCGACCAGGGCGGTGATGGCGGACGGGGACACCGGCTCGCCGCGCTCGTCCACGACGAAGCAGCGGTCCGCGTCGCCGTCGAACGCCACGCCCGCGTCCGCGCCTTCCTCCTGGACGCGCTTCTGCAGGTCGACGATGTTCTTCGGGTCCAGCGGGTTGGCCTCGTGGTTCGGGAAGTTGCCGTCCAGCTCGAAGTACATCGGGACGATCTCGATCGGCAGGCCCTCGAACACCTTCGGCACGGTGTGGCCGCCCATGCCGTTGCCCGCGTCCACCACGACCCTCAACGGCCTGCTGCCGCTCAGGTCGACCAGTTCCCGCAGGTAGGCGGCGTAGTCGGCGAGCATGTCCTGCTCGGTGACCTTGCCCTTCGCGACGCCCTCGGCGTCCGGCACGCCCTTCTCGGCGTCCTCGCGGATCTGCCCCAGGCCGCTGTCCTGGCCGACGGGCGCGGCGCCCGGGCGGCACAGCTTGATGCCGTTGTACTTGGCCGGGTTGTGGCTGGCGGTGAACATCGCGCCGGGCAGGTCGAGCTTGCCGGAGGCGAAGTAGAGCATGTCGGTGCTGGCCAGACCGATGTTGACCACGTCGACGCCCTGCGCGGTGACGCCCTCGGCGAACGCGGCGGCGAGGCCGGGCGACGAGTCGCGCATGTCGTGGCCGACCACCACGGCCGAACCGCCGACCAGGCGCGCGAACGCCGCGCCGAAGTCCCGCACGACATCCGCGTCGAGCTGTTCCCCGACGACTCCGCGGATGTCGTAAGCCTTGACGATGCCGGACAGATCGCGCACGGCCACACTCCCAAGTTGGCTCTTGACACTGCCTCCGGAAGCCTACCGGCGCGCGCGCCCGCGTCGTCCCCGCGTCACGCGCGAACGGTCAGTCTTCGTGAGGATCAGGCAGAACGCGCAGGTGACCGCGCCGGATCGTGCCGGCGGGCAGCTCCGGCACCTCCATCGGGGGCGCGGCCCGGCCCGCCTCGCGGACCGCCTCGGCCAACGCCGTCAGGTCGTCCACGGTCGGCTCCGGCGCGCGGAACTCGCCCTGGTGCCGGACGACCTCCCAGCCGCGCGGCGCGGTGAGGCGCAACGCGTGCTCTTCGCAGAGGTCGTAGGAGTGCGGTTCGGAGTACGTCGCGAGGGGTCCGACCACGGCGGTCGAGTCCGCATAGGCGTACGTGAGCGTGGCGACTGCCGGGTTCGCGCACCCGGTTCGCGAGCACCGTCTCACGCTCCGCACGGCGGGGACGATATCGCGTCCCGCGCGGCGTGTGTTGGATTACCTCCGGCGCGGCGCTGGAGGTGGTGCCGCACTTCGGCAAGTTGCCTGGTCGTGAGGCGCCCGCGGGGTCGGCCGGCGTACGGCTCCGAGCGGTGGACAACTACCCTCTACCCCGTGGTCATGGCTCGGGGTTCACGGCGGCAGGGCGCTCCGCGGCGACGCAACCGCGACCGGCACGGTCGGGGGTTGCGCGGTCCGCTGTACCCGGCGACGCTGCCGGCGGCCCGGAGCAGGGCCGAGCGGTTCGACGCGCTCGTGCTGGAGGCGCTGGAGCCCATCGAGGCGCGGTGGCGCACGGAGTTGACGCAGCTCGACGTGGCCGTGGACGACGTGCCCGACGTCGCGCCGGGCGGCGACGACGGCGACGTGGTCGAGGACGGCAACGTGCCGCTGGCGCGGCTGGTGCCGGCCGGCGCGGACCGGCGGGCCCGGATCGTGCTGTACCGGCGTCCGCTGGAAGCCCGCGCAAAGGACGGCGCCGACCTGTCCGACCTGGTCCACGACGTGCTGGTCGAGCAGATCGCCAACTACCTCGGCCTCGACCCGGACGTCATCGACGGCGAGTGACCCCGGCGGTCACGGGCGGCGGCGGGACGGGATCGCGGTCAGCAGCGTGAACAGCGCGGCGGCGGCCTGGAGCATCAGCAGCAGCTCGCGCAGCGTCGAGGACACCTCCACCCGGACCTCCGACGCCGTGGTGGGCACCGTCACGCCGACGAGGTGGCCCCACGCCCGCACGATCGTCACCTCGCGGCCGTCCACCCACGCCCGCCAGCCCGGCTCCTCCTCCGCGGCCAGCACCAGCAGCCGGCCCTCGGGCCCCTCGGACACCCGCACGGCCACCTCGGGCGGCGCGGCCTCGACGGGGGCGATGCCGGGCGCGCCCAGCTCCACCGGCGGG
>NZ_JBHTLK010000397.1:0-3388 GCF_042678885.1 Saccharothrix hoggarensis | reverse complement strand
TGGCCAGCGGACCGGCGCACCGACGGCACCGGGCCGGCGTCCGGCACTGCCCGCACGCCAGCGCGGGCACGTAACCGCGCCGCGGCACCTGGATCAGCACCGGCGTGTCGGCGGACAAGGCCGCCCGCGCCGCGTCGAAGGCGATCGACGGCAGCCGGGCCGACCGCGCCGCCGCGTCCTTCACCTCCTGCCACTCGTGGTCGCCCACGGCCGCCACCCGCGGCGCGACCGCGCGCAACGTCTCGCGGGCCGCCACCACCTCGTGCGCCCAGCCGCTGTCCACCAGCAGCTGGGCCTCCGCCGTGCGGGCGAACCCGCCGACGAGCAGGGACGCGCCGGTGAGGTGGGACCGCTGCACCAGCACGTCCCGGACGTTCGGGTACGGCATCCTCGGCTCGGCGTGCAGGTCGTCGCCGTCGTCCCACACCGCGACCAGGCCGAGGTCGTGCACGGGCGCGAACGACGCGCCCCGCGTCCCGAGCACCACCCGCACCGCGCCGCGCCGCACGGCCAGCCACCGCTTGTACCGCTCCGACGGGCCGAGGTCCGCCGACAACGCCACCACGCCCGCCTCGCCGACCAGCGCCACGCACGCCTGGCGCAGCCGCTCCAGGTCGCGGTGGTCCGGCACGACGACCAGCGCGCCCTTCCCGGTGCTCGCGACCGTCGCCACCGCCTCCGCCAGCCGCGCGGGCCAGTCCTCGGCGGGCAACGCCTGCCACACCGCCCGCGCCAGCCGACCGGACCGCAGCGCGTCCAGCAGGTTCGGCCCGAACGGGTACCGCGCCCAGCCCTCCGCCGACGGCGACTCGGGCGTCGGCGGGGGTTCCGGCGACGGCTTGGCCTCCACCCGCGCGTGCCGCGGCGGGACGGCCATCCGCAGCACGTCGATCAGCGACCCGGCGTACCGGTCCGCCACCGCCCGAGCCAGCTCCGCCACCTCCGGCGACAGCACCGGCTCCGGCGAGATGACCCGGTCGAGGAACGTCAGCTTGCGCCCGTACTCCGACGACTCCACCCGCTCCAGCAGGTACCCGTCCACCAGCTGCCCGGCGAACCGCACCCGCACCCGGCAGCCGGGCACCGCCGCCTCGTCCTGCTCGGTGGACACCTGGTAGTCGAACGGCCGGTCCAGGTGCGCCAGCGGCACGTCCACGCAGACGCGGGCAACGGGCAGCGAGGCGGCGGGGACCTGCTCCCCGCGCCTGGTCGTCGCCTTGCCCGCCACGCGTGGAGGTCTACCAGAGACCGGCGCGCCGCCGGGCACGGGCCGGGCCGCGATCAAGGCCGGTGGCGCGCGACCCGCGGCCGAGCGGCGGCGGCACGGGCTGGCGCGGGACTTCGACAGGTGGTCATGGGACCAGTATCGAACGCGTGTTCGAACCGCGCAAGATCACGACCGGGTGAACCCGGGAGGTCATGCGAACCGGACCCGTGCGAGCGGGCAGTCCCGCCGCGAGACCACCACGTCACAACAGGTCGAACCGCCCGGTGACGCGCGCGCCGCCGACCCGGAGACCGCGCTGGTCGAGGTCGTCGACCGGCAGGTCCCGGATCAGCGGCGCGGGTGGTTCAGAGCCGTCGGGTGTGCGGCGAGGCCGTCACGCGCCCGCGGCGGCGCGCAGGGCGTCGGCGCGGTCGGTGCTCTCCCACGGCAGGTCGACGTCGGTGCGGCCGAAGTGGCCGTACGCGGCGGTCGGCGCGTAGATGGGGCGCAGCAGGTCGAGGTCGCGGATGATCGCGGCCGGGCGCAGGTCGAAGACCTCGCCGATGGCCTGCTGGATCTTCGACGGGTCGACCGTCTCGGTGCCGAACGTCTCCACGAACAGGCCGACCGGGGCGGCCTTGCCGATGGCGTACGCCACCTGCACCTCGATGCGCGTGGCCAGGCCGGCGGCCACCGCGTTCTTCGCCACCCAGCGCATCGCGTACGCCGCGGACCGGTCCACCTTCGACGGGTCCTTGCCGGAGAACGCGCCACCGCCGTGGCGGGCCATGCCGCCGTACGTGTCCACGATGATCTTGCGGCCGGTCAGGCCGGCGTCGCCCATCGGGCCGCCGATGACGAACCGGCCGGTCGGGTTGACCAGCAGCCGCACGTCGGAGGTGTCCAGGCCGAGCGTGGCGATCTCCGGGGCCACCACGTGCTCGCGCACGTCGACGCCCAGCAGCTTCTCCAGGTCGATGCCGTCCGCGTGCTGCGTGGACACCACGACGGTGTCCAGCCGCACCGGCTGGTCGCCCGCGTACTCGATGGTGACCTGCGTCTTGCCGTCGGGGCGCAGGTACGGCACGGTGCCGTCCTTGCGGACCGCGGTCAGCCGGCGGGACAGCCGGTGCGCCAGCGCGATGGGCAGCGGCATGAGCTCGGGCGTGTCGGTGCAGGCGTAGCCGAACATCAGGCCCTGGTCGCCCGCGCCCTGCTTGGCGATCTCGTCCTCGGCGCCCTCGACCCGCTGCTCGAACGCCGTGTCGACGCCCTGCGCGATGTCCGGCGACTGCGAGCCGATGGCCACGTTCACGCCGCACGAGTAGCCGTCGAAGCCCTTGGCCGACGAGTCGTAGCCGATCTCGACGACCTTGTCGCGCACGATGGAGGGGATGTCGGCGTACGCCTCGGTCGTGACCTCGCCCGCGACGTGCACCTGGCCGGTGGTGACCATCGTCTCCACCGCGACGCGCGACCGCGGGTCCTTGGCGAGCAGCGCGTCGAGGATCGAGTCGCTGATGGCGTCGCAGATCTTGTCGGGGTGCCCTTCGGTCACCGACTCACTGGTGAACAGCCTGCTGCTGTGCTGGCTCACGACACTCCCTAACTATCGATCCGCGAATGCCTTCAAGCTTACTTAGCGCCCGTGCGCGGGCGGTCGAGCTTTGGTGGAGGTCGCTACGGCATCCCACAATGCGGACGCCAGCCGGGCCTTCGAGCCGTGCGGGATGGGACGCTCCGCGCCGTCGGCGGACAGCAGCCAGCCCGCGTTGTCCTCGACCTCGAACGCCTTGCCGTCGCCCACCGCGTTGACCACGAGCCAGTCGCAGCCCTTGCGCTTGAGCTTGGCCCTCCCGTAGTCCAGCACGCTCGTCACGTCGTCGCCGGTCTCGGCGGCGAACCCCACGACGACCTGCCCGGGGCGCCGCGCGGCGACCAGCTCGGCGAGGATGTCGGGGTTGCGGGTGAGCGCGACCGGGTCGGGGTCGCGGTCGGTCTTCTTGATCTTGTGCCCGACGGCGGAGACCGGCCGGAAGTCGGCGACGGCCGCGGCCATCACGACGACGTCCGCCGTGGCGGCCACCGCGTGCATCGCGTCGCGCAGCTCCAGCGCCGAGCCGGCGTGCACGACGTCCACGCCGGCGGGCGCGGCCAGGTCGGCGGTGTGCGCGGCGACCA
>NZ_JBHTLK010000396.1:0-3400 GCF_042678885.1 Saccharothrix hoggarensis | reverse complement strand
CGGCGCGCGTGCGGGCACGTCGCCGGCGCAGCAACCGGCCGACGCGCCGCCCCGCTCGTTCCCGAGCTCACCGCCCGCGGCCACGGCCACCGAGGCGCAGGCCGACCTGCCCGACGACCGGTACTTCAACCGGGAACTGTCCTGGTTGGACTTCAACGCCCGGGTGCTCGCGCTGGCCGAGGACGCCTCGCAGCCGCTGCTGGAGCGGGCGAAGTTCCTGGCCATCTTCGCCTCGAACCTGGACGAGTTCTACATGGTGCGGGTCGCGGGCCTGAAGCGCCGCGACGAGACGGGGCTGTCGGTGCGCAGCGCGGACGGGCTCACCCCGCGCGAGCAGCTGTCGAACATCTCCAAGCGCACCCAGGAGCTGGTCGAGCAGCACGCCAGGGCGTTCCTCGACCACATCCAGCCGGAGCTGGAGAAGCACGCGATCAGCATCGTCAACTGGGCGCAGTTGACCGACTTCGAGAAGTTGCGGCTGTCGAACTACTTCACCGACCAGGTGTTCCCGGTGCTCACGCCGCTGGCCGTCGACGCCGCGCACCCGTTCCCCTACATCTCGGGCCTGTCGCTGAACCTCGCCGTGACGGTGCGCGACCCGGAGGGCGGCGCGGAGCGGTTCGCCCGCATCAAGGTGCCGGACAACGTGCCGCGCCTGGTCCGCGTGGAGAGCGACCGGACCAGCCCGACGGCGACGTTCCTGCCGTTGGAGGAGCTGATCGCGGCGCACCTGGGCGAGCTGTTCGCGGGCATGCAGGTCATCGAGTGCCACGCGTTCCGGGTCACCCGCAACGCCGACCTGGAGGTCGAGGAGGACCAGGACGAGGACCTGCTCAAGTCGCTGGAGCGGGAGCTGGCGCGGCGCCGGTTCGGCCCGCCGGTGCGGCTGGAGATCGCCGACGACATGACCGAGCACATGCTGGAACGGCTGCTGCGGGAGCTGGAGGTCGACCCGCACGACGTCGTCCAGGTGCCCGGCCTGCTGGACCTGTCGTGCCTGTGGCAGCTCTACAGCGTGGACCGCAAGCAGCTCAAGGACGCGCCGTTCGTGCCCGCGACGCACTCGGCGTTCGGGGAGCGGGAGACGCCGAAGAGCATCTTCGCCACGCTGCGCGAGGGTGACGTGCTCGTGCACCACCCGTACGACTCGTTCTCCACGTCCGTGCAGCGGTTCATCGAGCAGGCGGCGGCCGACCCGCGCGTCCTCGCCATCAAGCAGACGCTGTACCGCACCTCGGGTGACTCCCCGATCGTGGACGCGCTGATCGACGCGGCCGAGGCGGGCAAGCAGGTCGTGGCGCTGGTGGAGATCAAGGCGCGGTTCGACGAGCAGGCGAACATCAAGTGGGCGCGCCAGCTGGAGAAGGCGGGCGTGCACGTCGTCTACGGCCTGATGGGGTTGAAGACGCACTGCAAGACGTCGCTGGTGGTGCGCCAGGAGGGCTCGCGCATCCAGCGGTACTGCCACATCGGCACCGGCAACTACAACCCGAAGACGGCCCGCCTGTACGAGGACATCGGCATCCTGACCGCCGAGCCGACCATCGGCGCGGACCTCACCGACCTGTTCAACGTGCTGACCGGGTACGCCCGGCAGGACCACTACCGCAGCCTCCTGGTCGCGCCGTACGGCGTGCGGCGCGGCATCGTGGAGCGCATCGAGCGGGAGATCGAGCACGCTCGGGCGGGCAACCCCGCCGGTGTGCGCATCAAGGTGAACTCGCTGGTGGACGAGCAGGTCATCGACTCGCTCTACCGGGCGTCGCAGGCCGGTGTGCAGGTGGACGTGGTCGTGCGCGGGGTGTGCGCGCTGAAGCCGGGCATCAAGGGGCTCTCGGAGAACATCCACGTGCGGTCGATCCTGGGCCGGTTCCTGGAGCACTCGCGGGTGTTCCACTTCGTCGGGTGCGGCGAGCACTGGATCGGCAGCGCCGACATGATGCACCGCAACCTCGACCGCCGGGTGGAGGTGCAGGTGCGCGTGACGGACCCGAAGCTCACCGCCCAGCTGGACGCCATGATGGACTCGGCGCTGGAGCCCACCACGCGGTGCTGGGTGCTGCGGCCCGACGGGGAGTGGGAGGCGTCCCCGGCGGACGGCACGCGCGTGCGCGACCACCAGACCGAGATGCTGCGCGCCCACCGCGCGCTGGGGTGACGTCGGTGATCCGGGCAGCGGGCGCCGTGCTGTGGCGCGATGGTTCCGTGGCGGTCGTGCACCGGCCGCGTTACGACGACTGGTCCCTGCCGAAGGGCAAGGTGGACCCCGGTGAGACGGTGCCCGCCGCGGCCGTGCGGGAGGTGCTGGAGGAGACCGGTCACCGCGTGGTGCTGGGCCGGTACCTGTGCCAGGTGTCGTACCGGGCTTTCGGCAAGCCGAAGGTCGTGGACTACTTCAGCGCCAAGGCCGTCGCGGGGACGTTCGTCCCGAACGACGAGGTGGACGAGCTGCGCTGGGTGCCGTTCGCGGACGCCCCCGCGCTCGTCACGCGGGACGAGGACCGGTCGGTGCTGGCGGCGTTCGCGGCCGCTCCCCCGGATTCGGCCACGCTGTTGCTGGTGCGGCACGCGAAGGCGGGCAAGCGGGACAACTGGCCGGGTGACGACAACCTGCGGCCGTTGAGCTCCGCGGGCTGGCGGCAGGCGGCGGGCCTGCGCGCGATGCTGCCGCTGTGGGGGCCGTCGCGGGTGCACTCCGCGCCTCGCGTGCGGTGCGTGGAGACCGTTCAGGGCGTCGCGGAGGACCTGGGCGTGGGCGTGCTGCTGGAGCCGCGGCTGTCGGAGGAGGGCTACTGGCCGGACCGGGAGGCCGGGCTGGTGCGGCTGCTGGAGATCGCCGACGGGGCGGGCACGCCCGTCGTGTGCAGCCAGGGCGGCGTGATCCCGGACGTCGTGTCCACCCTCGCCGACCTGGGCGGGCTGTCCCTGCCGGCCGCCCAGGCGAAGAAGGGCAGCGCCTGGCTGCTGGCGTTCCGGCGCCCCGAGCCGGGGTGGTCCACTTCGGACTCCCACACGTCCTGGCCGCGCCTGGTCTCGGCCCACTACTTCCCCACCTCGCTGCCCGTCCCGACGCCCTGACCACCCGCGTCACGTGCCCGGACAGCGCTCAGGGCCCGGTGCGCGTCCGCATCGGGCCCTGAGCGTGGTGTTGCGCCTGGCCGGTGATCACCCGGCCGGGTTTCACTTCTTCTTGGCTGCCGGGGCCTTCTTCGCCGCGGGCTTGGCGGCGGCCGGGGTGGCCTTCGCCGTCGTCGTCGCCTTGGCCGCCGTGGCCTTCGCCGGGGCGGCCTTCTTGGCCGCCGCGGGCTTCGCCGCGGTGGTCGCCTTCGCCGCGGTCGTCTTCGCGGCGGTGGCCTTGGTCGCGGCGCTCTTGGCGGGCGCGGCCTTGGTGGCGGTGGCG
>NZ_JBHTLK010000395.1:0-3401 GCF_042678885.1 Saccharothrix hoggarensis | reverse complement strand
ACGAATTCGACGCCACCGTCTGCTGGCTCTCCGACAAACCCCTCACCCCCGGCGCCCGCGTCCTGGTCAAGCACGGCACCCGCACCGTCCAGGCCATCGTCACCGAACTCCGCACCCGCTTCGACGAGCAGAACCTGACCACGGTCGAGGACCCCGGCACGTTGACGCTCAACGAGATCGGCCAGGTGACGGTCCGCGCCACCGCCGCCGTCCCGCTGGACGACTACACGAACAGCCGCCGCATGGGCAGCTTCCTCGTCATCGACGTCGCCGACGGCAGCACGCTCGCCGCCGGCCTGATCGGCGACCCCCTCACCACGATCACCCGGGACGTCGCGCTGGCGGGCGTGCCGTGATCCGAGTGCTCCTCGCGCTCCTCCTGGTCCTGGTCGGCTGCACTCGGGCCGACCGAGGGGAACGGACCTCGGCGGCCGAACAGGGCCCGGCCGCCGAGGTCCGTCTCGGCTACTTCCCCAACATCACCCACGCGTCGGCGCTGCTGGGTGTGGAGCGCGGGCTGTTCACCGCCGAGCTCGGCGCGACCCGGTTCGTGCCGGTCACCTTCAACGACGGCGGCGCGGCGGTGAACGCGCTGCTCGGCGGGTCGCTGGACGTGGCGTTCCTCGGTCCGGGCCCGGCCATCAACGCCTACGCCAAGTCCGACGGCGAGGCGGTCCGGCTGGTCTCCGGCGCCACGTCGCGCGGCGCGCAGCTGGTGGTCAGGGCGGGGATCGACCGGCCGCAGCAGCTCATCGGCCGCACGATCGCCAGCCCCGCCCTGGGCAACACCCAGGACATCGCGCTGAAGAAGTGGCTCGCCGCCTCGCAGCTCACCGACGCGGTGAACGTGACCAACGTGGAGAGCGCGCGGGCGCTCGACGGGTTCCTCCAGGGCCAGTTGGACGGCGCCTGGCTGCCCGAGCCGTGGTCGTCCCGGCTGGTGCTGGAAGCGGGCGCGCACGTCCTCGTGGACGAGCGGACCCTCTGGCCGGACGGCGAGTTCCCGTCCACGGTGGTCGTCGTGCGGACGCCGTTCCTGCAGGCGCACCCGGAGACCGTGCGGGCCGTGCTGCGGGGGCTGGTTCGGGCCGAGCAGTCCGTCACCCAGGACCCGGCGCGGGCCAAGCAGGACATGAACGCCCACCTGCGGAAGGCGACGAGCCGAGCCCTGCCGGAGGCCACGATCGACCGCGCCTTCGCCAACATCCGACTCACCACCGATCCCAACGCGGCGGCGTTCGACCAGTTGGCTCGTGACGCCCTCGCCGCGGGTGTGCTCAAGGCACCGATCGACCTCGCCGGGTTCGTCGAGCCGGGCCCGTTGACCGCGGTGCTGTCCGAACTCGGCCTGCCCACCAGCCCACAGAGGATTCCATGACCAGCACCCTCGAACCCCTGTCCACCGCGACGGACTACGCGGTCCGGCTGACGTCGGTCAGCAAGACGTTCGGCCACGGCGAGTCCGCCGTCACCGCCGTCGACCGCGTCGACCTCACCGTGCGACCGGGCGAGTTCGTCTGCCTGCTCGGCGCCTCCGGCTGCGGCAAGAGCACCCTGCTCAACCTGATCGGCGACCTGGAGGCGCCCACGTCGGGCCAGGTCGAGCTGACCACGGGTCGGCCCGCGGTGATGTTCCAGGAGGCGGCGTTGCTGCCGTGGCTGACCGCGGCGCAGAACGTCGAGCTGCCGCTGCGGCTGGCCGGGTTGGACCGGCGGGCCCGCCGGGACCGCACCGAGCAGCTGCTCGGCCTGGTCCGGCTGGCCGGGACCGGCGGCAAGCGGCCGCACGAGCTGTCCGGCGGCATGCGGCAGCGGGTCGCGCTGGCCCGCGCCCTGGCGTGCACCGGTGACGACAACGCCCTGCTGCTCATGGACGAGCCGTTCTCCGCGCTCGACGCCATCACGCGTGACGTGCTGCAGGCGGAGTTGCTGCGGGTGTGGCGGGAGACCGGCACGGCGGTCGTGTTCGTCACGCACGACGTGCGCGAGGCCGTGCGCCTGGGCCAGCGCGTGGTGCTGCTGTCGTCACGTCCGGGCCGGGTCATGCAGGAGTGGTCCGTGGCCGGCGAGGACGGCATCGTCGACGAGATCAACACCAGGCTCCGCGAGGTGATCAGCAGCCATGTCGTCGCGTAGCGCCGTCGAGCGGGAGGACGACGAGGCGGTCGAGGCGGGGCTGGACGCGCTGACGTCGCCGGTCGCCGCGCCGTCGAACGGGCGGGCCCGGTTCGTGGGCCGCGTGCTGCCGCCGGTGATCGCGCTGGTCGTCATCGGGTGCCTGTGGCAGGCGCTGTGGGCGTCGGCGATCTGGCCGGAGTTCCAGCTGCCCGCGCCGGTCACCGTGCTGGACCAGATCGCGCAGCAGGTCCGCAGCGGTGACATCGTCGGCTTCCTGTGGGTGTCCGTGCACCGCGCGGTGATCGGGTTCGGGGTGTCGGTGGTGGTCGCGGTGCCGCTCGGCCTGCTGATCGCCAACGTCTCGCCGGTGCGGCGGGCCATCGGCCCGTTGATCTCGGGCTTGCAGAGCCTGCCGTCGGTGGCGTGGGTGCCCGCGGGCGTGCTGTGGTTCGGCCTGACCGACTACGCGATCTACTTCGTGGTGCTGCTGGGAGCGGTCCCGTCCATCGCGAACGGCCTGGTGTCGGGCGTGGACCAGATCCCGCCCATCTTCCACCGGGTCGGGGTGGTGCTCGGCGCGACCCGGCTGGCCGCGGTCCGGCACGTGCTGCTGCCCGCCGCGCTGCCCGGTTTCCTGGCCGGGTTGAAGCAGGGGTGGGCGTTCTCGTGGCGGTCGCTGATGGCCGCCGAGCTGATCGCCACCTCGCCGCAGCTCGGCGTCGGCCTCGGCCAGGTGCTGCACAACGGCATGTCGCTGTCGGACATGTCGCTGGTCATGGCCGCGATCGTGCTGATCTTCTTCGTGGGTGTCGGCATCGAGCTCGCGCTGTTCCGCCCGCTGGAGCGGTCGGTGCTGCGGGCACGCGGCCTCAGCGGAGGGCTGTAGGTGCTCATCGCCGTCGCGCACGGCAGCCGTGACCCGCGCTCCGCGGCGGCTGTCCGGCAGCTGGTCGCCGCCCTGCCCGGCGCCCGGCCCGCCTTCCTCGACCTGTCCGAGCCGCTGCTCGCCGACGTCCTCGCGGACGTGGGTCAGGGCGAGGCGGTGGTCGTGCCGCTGCTGCTGGGCAGCGCCTACCACGCCCTGGTCGACATCCCGGAGATGGTCGACTCGGCGACCGCGCGGTCGCCGGGGCTGTCGGTTCGGGTCACCGACGTGATCGGGACGGACCCGCGGGTCGCCGACGCGGCGCTCGCCCGGCTCGCCCAGGCCGGTGCGCGGCCTGGTGACGGCCGGCTGGGCGCGGTGCTCGCGGGCGCGGGTTCGTCGCACGCGGCGGCCAACG
>NZ_JBHTLK010000394.1:0-3480 GCF_042678885.1 Saccharothrix hoggarensis | reverse complement strand
GGGCCGCCGTCCGCGCGCCGGCGGCGGCCGCCGCGCGCCGGCCCCGGGTCACCGCGGCGTCGAGGTCGGAGCGGAACCGGGCGAAGGCCTCCGGGATGCCGGTCATCACATTCCCCACAGTCAGCTGGTCACGGTCAGCGTGCGGACGACGTGCCCGCACGCGGCGCGGACCCGGTCGGGCCCGTCCTCCGGGTACTGGCACCCGACGCTGACCTGGACGTCGTCCTGGAACAGGACGTACCAGTCGATGATGGCCGGGCCCGCCACTTCCCGGTAGTAAACGACATCCTTGTCCGCGAAGCGCGCGGAAGGGTCGAAGTCGGACACGTTCGACCGCTGGTCGTACTGCTCGCGCAACTCGGTCTCGGCCCGTCCCCGGTCCCGCGTGGCGTCGTAGTCGAGCTTGCGCTCCTCCACCGCGATGACGTCCAGCTCCGACTCCGGCGCCTCCGGCTTGATCAGCACCTTGCGGGTCTCGACGTCGCCTCCGGTCTGCTGCCAGCCGACCGGCGCGGTGAAGCTGTAGTCGTACTGGGCGATGGTGCGGCCCTCGGCGGTGGCCGACGGGGTGGTCGTCGCGGCGGTGGGCGTCGTCCCGCCGGTCGCGCCGCCGCCCTGCGCGAGCAGGAACGCCACCGACGCGCCGACGACCACGCACACCGCGACGACGGCGATGACGAGCACCGGCAGCCTGCTCTTGCGCGGGGGCGGAGGAGGCGGAGGGGGCGGCTGGGGGAAGAAGCCCGGCTGCGGGAACCCGGACGGCGGCGTGATCCGCCGGGTGATCTTCCGGGTCTGGTCGCCGGTGAGCTTCTGCGTGACGTCGCCCTGGCCGGCCGGCAGCGCGCCGGTGCGCAGCGGGTCCGCGCTCACCGCCCGCAGCGCGCCCCGCGCGACCACGGTCTCCGGCTGGTCGATGCTCGTCGGCACCACGCCGGACTGCTCCAGCACCAGCCGGGCGACCAGCGGGATGCGGCTCGACCCGCCGACCAGGAACACGCCGGCCAGCCCGCGCGGGTCCAGCCCGGCGTCGCGCACCACCGCCACGACCAGCGCGGCGGCCCGGGTGAGCGGGGCGGCGATCAGGCGTTCCAGGTCGGTCCGGGTGACGTGGGCGTCGGGGAACGGCGGCGGCATCGGCACGTCGGTGTAGGCGTGCCGGGACAGCGTCTCCTTCGCGCCGCGCACGTCCTGGCGCAGCACCCGGCGCTTGCGTCGGTCGGCCATCTCGCGGCCCTCGACGAGCTGCCGCCACGCGTCCGGGTCGCCCGGCGCGACCAGCGAGCCGATGTGCTCCAGCAACGCCTGGTCGATGTCCGCGCCGCCGAACGCGGGGTCGCCCTTGGTCGCGGGCACCCGGAACGCGCTGCCCTGGCGGGTGACCACGCTGGCGTCGACGGTGCCGCCGCCCAGGTCGAGCACGGCGAGCGCGGCGCCGTCCGGGATGGCGTGGGTCGCCGAGTGGAACACGGCCGCGGCCACCGGCTCGGGCACCAGCCGGATCTCCTGGCCCAGGCCCCGCGCGGCCTGCAGCAGCACGCGGGTGCGGATCGCGCCCCAGTCGGCGGGGTGGGTGAGGACGAGCAGGTCGACCCGCGCGCCGCCGGCGACGCGCCGCGCCTCGTCCACGGCGCGCGTGAGCACGGCCCGCACGACGTCGACCACGGGCAGCACGCTGGTGCCGAGCAGCAGCTCGCCCTCGTCGATGCGGCGCTTGGGGTGCGGCTCGTAGCGGGACGGGTCGACGGCCGCCTGGCGCTCCGCCTCCTGGCCGACGAACAGCGTGCCGTCGGCCGCCGCGAACACCGCCGAGGGCACGATCGGCTGACCGTCGACCACGACGACCTGCGGTTCCCGGCCGTGCAGGGACATCGCGACGCAGGTGCTGGACGTGCCGAAGTCCACCGCCACGTGCAAGCTCATCCGTCATCCCCTCGTCGGCCGGGGCGGGCCTGCATATGCATACCCCACGAGGCCGACGGTCCGTCGGCTGGTCGCGCGATCGCCTCCGCGGCGCGGTCGAAGGCGGCCTCCATGCGCTCGACCGCCCGCGCGGCGCCGACGTCGCGGTACTCCCGCAGGGCCGGTTCCAGCACGCGCACCGCGTCCTCGGGCCGGTCCAGCGCCAGGTACCCCTCGGCCATCGACGCGACCGCGTTCGCCGCGCCGATGGCCTCGCCGATCTCGACGAACTGCCGGTACGCCCCCGCCGCGAGCCGCACGCCCTCGGCGTGGTCGCCGGCGGCCACCGCGACCCGGCCGGCGAGGCTCGTGACGTAGCCGGCGCCGCGGGGGTCGTCGATCAGGTCGAGCAGCTCCATCGCCCGCGCCGCCGCCGCCACCGCGCGGTCCAGGTCGTCGTTGTCCAGCGCGCACCGGGCGACGCCGTAGTGCACCTGCACCTCGGGCAGCGTGAGCCCGAGGTCGCGGCAGATCGCCAGCGCCTCGTCGAAGTAGGCCAACGACTCCTCGTAGTGCCCGGACTCGCCGAGCAGCAGGGCGAGTTCCCGCACGGCCGAGCAGTACGCCGTCCGGGAGCCGCTGCGGCGGGCCACCGCGACGGCCCGGCGGCCCAGGTCGAGCGCCGGCTCCCGGCCCTGCATGTGGCGGTAGTGCGCGAGCGTGGCGAGGGCGAGCGCCTCGCCGACCGGGTCGCCGTGCCGGTGGTAGCCGTCGACGCACTCCTCCAGCACGCGCAGCACGTCGTCCTCGATCGACCTCTTCAGCAGCTGCAGCGCGCGGTGGTACTCCATCCGCCACGCCAGGGCGGCTTCGCCGTCGGCGCGCACGGCGTCGCGGGCCAGGCCCGCCAGCTCCACCACCCGGTCGTGCGGGATGTAGACGTCGAGGTACCTCATGGTGCGCAGGAAGAGGTCCGTGGCCACCACGCCCCAGCCGCGGCGGCTCGCCGTCTCGATCGCGCGCTCCAGCTGGACCTGCTCGATCAGCAGCCACTTGACGCCGTCCGCGGTCAGCCGCGCGACCTCCCGCGGCGTGAGCGCGTCCGACGGCTCGACCCGGTCCAGCGGGACCTCGTCGACGGTGACGGTCAGCCGCCGGCACGCGGCGTCCGCCAGCGCCGTCAGCGCGGCGAGGTAGTCGCGCAGGGCCGCCGTGCCGCCCTCGTCGGCGGCGGCCAGCTCGGCGGCGTACACGGCCAGGATGTCGTGCAGCCGGTACCGCGGCTCGCCGGTGGCGTCACGGCCCACCTCCTCCAGGAGGTTGGCCTCGACCAGCCGCTCCACCACCGGCTCCACGTCGTCCAGCCCGGTCAGCGCCCGAACCACCCAGGACGCCACGTCGGACGCGCCGAGCAGGCCCAGCCTGCGGAACGCCAGCGCCGCGTCCGGCGGCAGCGCCTCGTAGCTCAGCGCCAGGCTGGCCCGGACCTCCAGGTCTCCCGCGGCCAGCTCGTCGAGCCTGCGGCGCTCGTCGGCGAGCCGGGCGGCCAGCGTGGCCAGCGGCAGCGACCGGCGTGCG
>NZ_JBHTLK010000393.1:0-3494 GCF_042678885.1 Saccharothrix hoggarensis | reverse complement strand
GGTGCGGGCGGCGGGGATCGGCGCGGGGCGGCGAGCGGTGTCCGGGTGCGGCACCCGCTGACCGCCGGACCGGCGCGGACGGCGTCGGCGCGGGGTGTCGGACGTGCCGTAGCCGATCAGGACGTTGCCCGACCCCTCCGAAGTGGCCTCGGGCGCGCCGACCGACAGCAGCACCGAGCCGACGGCCAGCTTCTCCCCCGGCTCGCCGAACCGCGCGCTCACCACGCCCTCGTACGGGCACGGCACCTCGACCACGGCCTTCGCCGTCTCGACCTCCACCACGGGCTGGTCGATGGACACGTGGTCCCCCACCGACACGAGCCAGGTGACGATCTCGCCCTCGGTCAACCCCTCGCCCAGGTCGGGCAGCCGGAAGTCAGGCACCGTAGGCCTCCACGACCTCGTCGTCCCACTGCAGCCGGTCGATCGCGTCCAGGATGCGGTCGACGCTCGGCAGGTGGTGCTCCTCCAGCTTCGGCGGCGGGTAGGGGATGTCGAACCCGGTCACCCGCAGCACGGGCGCGTGCAGGTGGTGGAAGCACCGCTCGGTCACCCGCGCGACGACCTCCGCGCCGTACCCGCCGAACCCGGACGCCTCGTGCACGACCACCGCCCGGCCGGTCCGGCGGACCGACGCGCACACGGTCTCGTCGTCGAACGGCGACAGCGACCGGAGGTCCACCACCTCGACGTCCCAGCCCTCCTCCGCCGCCGCGTCGGCCGTCTCCAGCGCGGTCGCGACCATGGGTCCGTAGGCGATGAGCGTGACGTCCTTCCCGGCGCGCCGCACCAACGCCCGGTCGAACCCGATCGCAGGTGTTGAACCGACCGCGAGGTCGCCCTTCGTCCAGTACCGCCGCTTCGGCTCCAGGAAGATCACCGGGTCGGGTGAGTCGATGGAGTCGCGCAACAACCGGTACGCGTCGTCCGGCGTTCCGGGCGTGACGACCCGCAGCCCCGGCGTGTGCGTGTAGTACGCCTCCGACGAGTCGCAGTGGTGCTCGACGCCGCCGATCCCGCCGCCGTACGGCACGCGGATCACCACGGGCAGCTCCACCCGGCCGCGGGTGCGGTTGCGCAGCTTCGCCAGGTGGCTGGTGATCTGCTCGAACGCCGGGTAGGCGAACGCGTCGAACTGCATCTCCACCACGGGCCGCAGGCCGTTCATGGCCATGCCGATGGCCGTGCCGACGATGCCGGACTCGGCGAGCGGCGTGTCGAACACCCGGTCGTCGCCGAACCGCGCGGCCAGCCCGTCGGTCACCCGGAACACGCCGCCGAGCGGGCCGACGTCCTCGCCGAACACCAGCACGGTCGGGTCGGCGGCCAGGGCGTCGGCCAACGCCCGGTTCAACGCGCCCGCCATCGAAACCTGGGCCACCGCAGCCGCCTCCGGCTCCCCCGTGACCTCGGACGTCGCCGTCATGCCAGTTCCTCCCGCAGCGCCGCCGCCTGCTCCCGCAGGTGGCGCGGCATGGTCGCGTAGACGTGCTCGAACAGCTCGTCGGGCGACGGCACGAAGTCGGCGTTCATCTTCGCCCGCACGGACGCCGCGAACTCCTCCGCCTCGGCCGCCACCGCCGCGCGCCGCGCGTTGTCCAGCAGCCCGCGCGACGCCAGGTACGCCTCCAGCCGGTCGACCGGGTCGCGGTCCAGCCAGGACGCGACCTCGTCGGACGTGCGGTAGCGGGTGGCGTCGTCGGCGTTGGTGTGCGCCTCGATCCGGTAGGTCAGGGCCTCGATCAACGTCGGCCCGCCGGCCGCCAGCGCCTCGCGCACGACCGCGTACACGGCGGCCGCGTCGTTGCCGTCCACCAGCACGGACGGCACGCCGTACCCGATGCCCTTGTGCGCCAACGACGGCGCGGCGTTCTGCTTCGACATGGGCACGCTGATCGCGTAACCGTTGTTCTGCACCAGGAACACCACGGGCGCCTGCCACACGCCGGCGAAGTTCAGCGCCTCGTGCGTGTCGCCCTCGGACGTGGCGCCGTCGCCCAGCAGCACCAGCGCCGCCGTGTCCTCGCCCTTCAACCGGGCCGCGTGCGCGAAGCCGACCGCGTGCAGCGTGTTGGTCGCCAGCGGGGTGCACTGGGGGCCGACGCGGTGCTCGTACGGGTCGTACCCGAGGTGCCAGCCGCCCTGGAGGAGGGTCAGCGTCTCGGCCGGGTCGACGCCCCGGGTGACGAGCGCGACCGAATCGCGGTAGGTCGGGAACAGCCAGTCGTCGGGGCGCAGCGCGAGCACCGAGCCGACCTCGCACGCCTCCTGCCCTCGTGACGACGGGTAGACGGCGAGCCGGCCCTGCTTGGTCAGCGCGGTGGCCTGGGTGTCGAAGCGGCGGCCGACGACCATCCGCCGGTGCAGCTCCACCAGCACGTCGTCGTCGGGCATGGCCAGTGGCGAGTCGTCCACCGGCGAACCGTCCTTGCGCAGCAGCGACAGCGGTTCGTCGCTGGGCAGCAACGTCCGCTCGGGCGCGCGGGTGCGGGCCATGGGCTCCTCCGGGTGTCTCATGTGACGAGATGGAGGGCATGGTCCGCGTCACAGCGGCCAAAGTTCCAGATCCGGGCCTCGAATCCGGACGATTGGCCCGCAGACGGGTTATCGTCGGCCACATGACGGCACGGGCTGGACATTCGGCACCGCTCGACGCGCTCGACCGGCGCGTCGTGGAGGAGCTGCGGGCGGACGGCAGGATGTCCATGCGGGCGCTCGCGGAGAAGCTGCACATCTCGCGCGCGAGCGCGTACTCGCGGGTCGAGCGGCTGCACCGCGACGGCGTCATCACGGGGTACGCGGCGGTCGTCGACCCGGAGCGCTACGGCTTCGGCATCTCCGCCTACGTCTACCTCAAGATCAGCCAGCACTCGTGGAAGGCCGTGCGGCAGCGGGTCATGGAGATCCCCGAGGTGTGGCACGGCGCGCTGGTGTCCGGCGACTACGACCTGGTGCTCCTGGTGCGGGCGCCCGACGCCCACAGCCTGCGCGACCTGGTGCTCTCCCGGTTGCAGACGATGCCGGACGTGACGTCCAGCCACACCGTGCTGATCCTCGACGAGCTGCCCGCGGGCGGTCACGACCGCGACGGTCACCAGCCGAAGTTCTGAGTCCAGTAGACGCCGTAGGAGCCGCCGCGCGCCATGCCCGCGCCCAACGCCTTGAGCTTGCAGTTCAGGATGTTCGCCCGGTGGCCGGGTGAGTCCATCCAGCCCTTCACGACGGCCTCGGGGGTGCGCTGGCCCGCGGCGATGTTCTCGGCGCCCGGCTGCGGGTAGCCGGCGGCCTTGACCCGGTCCACGAAGGACCGCCCGTCCTTGGACACGTGGTCGAAGTAGTCCTGGGCGGCCATGTCGGCGCTGTGCGCGCGGGCGGCGGCGGCCAGCCGGTCGTCGGCGGCGAGGGCCGGGCAGCCGTGGGCGGCGCGCTCGGCGTTGGTCAGCTCGACCACCTTCGCCTCGGCCAGTTCGACGTCGGTCTTCGTCGGCACGGCA
>NZ_JBHTLK010000392.1:0-3498 GCF_042678885.1 Saccharothrix hoggarensis | reverse complement strand
GGCCAGGCCGCCCATGGACCCGGCGCCGACGATGAGGGCCTTGCGGCCGTCGAGGCCCGCCGCGCCGCCCGAGGCGCGCCGCAGCGCGTCGTCCGCGTCCCGCAGCGCCTCGGAGACGACCGACGCGCCGGCGTGGTCGATGTCGGTGTCGGTGTGCACGCGCTTGCCGACCCGCAGCGCGTGCTGGACCAGCTCGTGCAGGGTGCGGCCGACCACGCCCGCCTCGTCGGCGGCGTTGTAGGCGTTGCGCAGCTGGCCCAGGATCTGGGCCTCGCCGACGACCATCGAGTCGAGGCCGCCCGCCACGGAGAACAGGTGCTCGACCGCGGCGGCGGAGTAGTGCACGTAGAGGTGCTCGAACAGCTCGGCGGGCTCCGCGCCCGCCTGGCGGGCCAGGACCTCGACGACCTCGTTCATGCCGCCGTGGAACGTCTCGACGACCGCGTACACCTCGACCCGGTTGCAGGTCGACAGCAGCACGGCCTCGGACACGCTCGGCGACTTCAGCAGCTGGTCGAGGACCTTGCCGCGGTCGGCGTCGGCCACGGCGACGCGTTCCAGCACGGGAACCGGGGTGGTCCGGTGGGACAGACCGACGACGAGCACGCTCATGCGACCGCCACCACCGTTCGGCTCACTACCCGCACGATCACGGGCGAATCACCACCCCGTCCACACCGATGCCGTTGACCACGTCACTGGCGGCTTCGTCAGCCCGCCGCGCGACGTGGAACGACAGGATCTGCATCTCGACCGCCAGGTCGACCTTGCGCACTTCGACGTAGTCCGGCACTTGGAGCACGACGGGTGCGAAGTTCAGGATGCACTGGACTCCGGCGGATACCAAACGGTCGCAGACGGCCTGAGCTGCCTGCGGGGGTGTCGCGATGACCCCGATCGACACCTCGCGTTCCGCGCAGACGGACGTGATGTCGTCGATGTGGTCGACCGGGATGCCGCCTACCGGCACTCCCGTCAGGTCGGGGTCGATGTCGAACAGCGCGGCGACCGGGAAGCCCCGGCTCGGGAAGCCGCCGTAGTTCGCCAGCGCGTGACCAAGATTACCGATCCCGACGACCGCCACGGAGTGCTTGCGGGTGAGGCCGAGGATGCGCTCGATGTGGCTCACCAGCACCTCGACGTCGTACCCGACGCCGCGCGTGCCGTACGAGCCGATGTAGGAGAGGTCCTTGCGGAGCTTCGCCGAGTTGACGCCGGCCGCGCCCGCGAGTTCCTCGCTGGAGATGGTCGTCACACCCTGCTCGGCCATGCCGGAGAGGACGCGGAGGTAGACCGCGAGCCGCGCCACCGCCGCCTCGGGGATCGCGCGTGCCCGCTCCCGGACGTCGGCGGGCGCTTCGGCCCCGTCCCGGCTCGCCCCGTCCCGGCTCGACCTCTCCGGGCTGGACCCGACCGGCCTGGACCCCGCTGGGCTGGACCCTTGTGGGCGGGTCACGACACCGTCACCCTCGCCCCGCTGAGCCGCCACGCTGGTACTCCTCGACATCCGTCGCACTGACCCGCCGGGTACCGCCACCAGCGGAGTGATGCGCCCACCGTACCGCTTGTGAACGCTTGCACAAAGTTGATGCGCCGGACCCCGGCGGCTTCGTCAGCTCGGGTGACGGCGTGGTGCTCCCCCATGGACATCCCCCCGTCGAACAAGTGAGCCGCGCCGCCCCGTGGATACGGGGGACGCGGCTCACCATGGGGTGAATCCGTGCGTCAGCTCACGCGGCGGGCGGCGTGAGGACCTTGCCGATGACGAACACGGTGGCGTTCGCGGTCGGGATGTTGCCGCACAGCACCGGGGCGCCGTTGACGGTCATCGTGTCGCCGCTGCCGGCGATGGTGAGCTTCTGGCCGAGCAGGCTGTCCACCGAGCCGGCGCCCTCCAGGCCCTTGGCGTCGTAGCGCGTGCCGACCACGTGGTACTTCAGGATGTCGCCCAGCACGGCCGGCTGGCCCGCCAGCTCGGCGAACTTCGCGTCGCCCAGCTCGGCGAACGCGCCGTCGTAGGGCGCGAACACCGTGATGGCCTTCTGGCTGTTCAGCGTGTCGCCGAGGCCGGCCGCGCCGACCGCCGCGACGAGCTTGGTGAGCAGCGGGTTGTTGGACGCGGCGGTGGCGACGGGGTCGGTCACCATGCCCTGGAGCGAGCCCTTGTTCGCGGGGTCGCTCGGCACCTGGGCGCAGCCGGGGCCGAACACGTCGGTCGTCTTGGTCACGCCGTCGGCCATGGCGGTCTCGGAGGGGGTGCTCTCCGGGGTGGTGGGCGCCGCCTCGGTCGTCGTGGTGGCGCCGCCGCCGGACGACGCGGTGTCGCCGCCGCCACCGCAGGCGGCGAGCGAGAGGGTGGCTGCGGCGATGGCGCCGACGATGGCGAGCTTGGGGTTCCGCACTGGGATCACTCCTCGGTGTTTACCTTTTCGGTAGTCACTAAGACCTTCGGCGTGACTGACGATCCGGTTCGACCCACTTCGGAAAAACCTGTCCGAGCGTCCTAGCGCACCGTGAAGAAGATCGAGTGCCACCCGGTCGCGCCGTCCGGGATCGGGGCGAGCCGGGCCTGCGGCTGGGTGAGCCCGGCCTTGTCCGTGGCACGTGACTCGATCGTGTGGCCGCCCGCGGGGAGGTCCAGCTCGACCCGCCACATGCGCCACGTCGAGCCGTTGACCTCGGCGGACAGCGCGGCGGTCCGCCACGGGCCGCCGTCGACCCGCACCTCCACCTTCGCCACGCCGGTGGGTTGCGCCCACGCCACGCCGGTCGCCACGACACGGCCGGACACCGTGGACAGGCCCTCGGGGCGGTCGATCCGGGACATCACCTTCACCGGGGCCTTCTGCGCCCAGTCGCGCTGCAGCCAGTACGACCGCTTCGCCGCGAACGTCGTCAGCTCCAGGTCGACGACCCACTTCGTGGCCGACACGAACCCGTACAGGCCGGGGACGACCAGGCGCGCGGGGAACCCGTGCTCCAGCGGCAGCGGCTCGCCGTTCATGCCCAGCGCGATCAGCGCGCCCCGGTCCTCCTCCAGCACGACGTCCACCGGCGACCCGGCCGTCCAGCCGTCGACGCTGGTCGAGAACAGCTGGTCCGCGCCGTCGCGGACACCCGCCTCCAGCAGCACGTCCCGCAGCGGCACGCCGACGAAGTTCGCGGTGGAGATGTACGGCCCGCCGACCTCGTTGGACACGCACACCATGCTGACGGTGCGCTCGACCAGGTCACGGCGGCGCAGGTCGTCGTAGCGGAGGTTCAGCTCGCGGTCGACCAGGCCGTGCACGCGCAGCACCCAGTCCTCGGCGCGCAGCCGCGGCACGCTCAGCGCCGTGTCGACCCGGTAGAAGTCGGCGTTCGGCGTGAGGAAGCGGGGCGTGCCCTCGGCGGCGAAGTCCGCGCCCGCCGGGATGGGCGGCGCGGGCGTGGCGGGCTTCAGCTCGCCGACGGCCCGGCGCGACGCCTCCACGTCCACCCGGCCGCCCAGGAACTGCC
>NZ_JBHTLK010000391.1:0-3542 GCF_042678885.1 Saccharothrix hoggarensis | reverse complement strand
CCCGAAACCGCCCGCGCCGCCGCCCGGCCCGAACCCGCCGCGGCCCTCGCCGTGACCGATCGCGCCGGACATGCCGCCGGGTCCGAACCCACCGGGTCCGCCGCCCATGCCGGGCATGGGCGGCATCCGCCCCGGACCACCGACACCGCCGCCTCCGCCACCGCCACCACGGTTGGGGCCGCCCCCACCACCGGGAACGCCCGGCATGGCCGGTGGCCGGTTGCGGGGGTTGTTCGGGTGGTTGGGGTTGCGCGGGTCGTTCGGGTTGCGCGGGTCGTACGGGAGCTGCGGGATGTGGGGCAACCGCGGGTCGACCGGGTTGCGCGGGTCGACCGGCAGCGGCGGCGGGCGGTGGCCGATGTCGGGTGGCAGCTTGATCACGTCCACCGACGACTTCCTGGTGGTGCCGTCGTCGTTCACCAGGGGCGGCGGAAGCGGCGGCGGGTCGACCCGCGACGGCTTCGTCGTGCGCGAGTCGTCCCCGTTCTTGTCACCGGTGCCCGTGGTGCTGCTGGTCGTGGTGTCCGTGCTGGTGTTCTTGTCGTCGCCGCCGGTCCGCTCGCCGGTCTTGCGCGGATCGTCGATCTCTTCCTTCTCGACCTCGACGCTGCCGTCCACCTCGCCCGGCGACTCGAACGTCGGCAGGGCGCTGATGGCCGTCTCCACCCTGGCGCCGTAGTCGTTGTACACCTGCACGTTGTGCTGGTTGACCTGGGAGTGCTCCTCGACCGCCTGGTCGTAGTCGGTGTCCCAGGGCATCGCGTCGTTGTACCAGGGCTTGTCCGGCACGGCGACCGGGGGCATGACGTTGTGCGACGCGTCGCGGAACGCCAGGCTGATGTCCGCGCTCGACCTGCCGGCCGTGACGGCGCTGGTCCCGGCGGTGTCCGACCAGCTCGCCAACGGCGTGGTGCCGGCACGGGCCGCGTCACCGGCCGCGCCCTCCCACGACGCGCCCGAGTCCCGCACGGCCCGGTTGATCAGCTCGCTGACCTCGTCCTGGCCCTCGGCGATGCCCTGCCACGTCCGCTCGCTGGCGTCGGTCAGCTGGGACGGTCCCTTGCTCTCCGCGAACCAGCCGTAGATCTTGTCGGCCCCGACGCCGACGCACATGAGCTCGGTTCCTGCGACCGTCATGGGCCTACCCCTTCAGGTTTCCGACCACGAGCGCGGCGACCTCGGCGCCCACGGAGCACGGGGCGGTGTACGCGGCCGAGTCCTGGTCGTTCACCGCGATCTGGATCATGAACGCCTTGCCCTCGGCCACGGCGACGGAGGTGGTGCACTCCCCGTGCTTGCCGTCGAGGAGGTCGGTGTTCAGTGCCGGGTAGCCGGCGACCTCGATCGGTTGGAACACGGGGAACTGGGAGCGCCGGGCGTACGCGGAGTTCAAGCCGTCGGCGTTCGTCATGATCGTGCCGCCGATGCTGGTGCCCCGGCCCGGGTCGTCCGGCTCCCACTGGCAGGTCGGACCCACCAGGTCGTCCTCCTTCGCGCCCGGCTTGGTGATGCCCCGGGCGGCCAACTGGTCGGCCTTGAGCAAGTCGCACGGACCGCTGAGCTTGCCGAGGTCGAGTTCCGGCCCGGTGACCGCGGGCGCCTCACCCGTCGACGGCTTGTCCGGCTTCGACTCCGACGTCGCGGTGGACGTGCTCGCGCCGTTCGTGGTCGTGACCGGCTTGGCCGTGCCGTCGTTCACCGACGTGCAGCCGACCAGCACCGTGAACGACACGGCCGCGACTGCCAGCACTGCTCGCCTCATCGACTACTTCCCTCCGCCGTTGAAGGCGTCAGCGGTTGCCTCGTCCTGGCCCTTGTAGTTGGCCAGGGATGCTTGGATCTTCTGGATGGTCTTGGACAGCGCCTCGGCCGCCTTGTTGTTGGCCCAGGCGTAGCCGCCGACCTCGGGGCCCGCCGTCCGCTGGATCGCCTCGATCACCAGGGCGCTGTAGGGATCTTTGGCGGTCGCCGGCAGGAACATGAGCTGCGAGACGTTCCGGTTGAGCTCCTGCAGCTGGTTGCGCGCCTCGGCGAGGCCGTCGATCAGCTTCTGGGCCTGCTCGGGGTCGACGCTGAACTCCGTCTGGGTCGCGACCAGCATCGGCGGCGGTGCGCCCACCATGCCACCTGCCGCGCCGCCCACGACGTTCACCGTGTCGGCGACGAACCCGATCCGCTCCGCGCCCCCGCCGGATTCGGCGTCCCACATCGCACGCGCTCCCCTCACGCAAAAAGCCCCCGGCTGATGATGGCACAGGGGCTTCGCCCCGTCGGGGGTATCGCGATGGTTACTCCTGGTGGGGGACGGGCGTCCGATTCGTTCAAGACCCGGGGCCGCGAGCGGCCTACCGTCGGGCGCATGATCGAAGCAGCTCGTTCCTTCCTCTGGCACAACGCGCGCGTCCTGGAGCAGCGCCGGTTCCTGCACCTCTTCGACGGCGGACCGGCGGAGCCCGTGGTGGCGGCGGTCCTGGCCCACCGGAACGACGACGGCGGGTTCGGGCACGCGCTGGAGCCCGACGGGCGTGGGCCGACGAGTCAGCCGTTGCACACCTACACGGCGTTGTCCCTGCTCGACGAGGTCGGCGAGCGCGGGTACGGCGAGGCGGCGTGCGGGTTCCTGGCCGGCGTCGCGAACGCGGACGGCGGCGTGCCGAACTGCCTGGCCACGGCACGCGACCACCCGCGGGCGCCGTGGTGGCAGGTGGGGGACGAGAGCGACCTGCTGATGACGGCGCTGCTGGCCGGCGTGCTGCACCTGACGGGTGCCGAGCACGCGTGGCTGGACGGGGCCACGGAGTTCTGCTGGCGGCGGATCGAAGGACTGGCCAAGTCGCACCCGTACGAGGCCGCCGCGTGCGTCCGGTTCCTCGACCACGTGCCGGACCGGGCGCGGGCCGAGCGGGAGGCGGAGCGGTTGGGCGCGTTGGTGCGCGAGCAGGGGCTGGTCGACCTGGGCGAGGGGCAGGCGCCCGAGGGGTACGCGGCGGGCGAGACGCACAAGCCGCACCACTACGCGCCCACGCCGGACAGCCTGGCCCGGCGGTGGTTCGGCGACGACGAGATCGACGCCGACCTCGACGCGTTGGCGGCGCAGCAGCAGGACGACGGCGGGTGGACGTTCCCGTGGCCCGCGTGGACGCCGGTTACCACCTACGAGTGGCGGCCGATCGTCACGATCGAGGCGTTGTTGACGTTGCGTGCCTACGGTCGGATCAGCTGACCCAGCGGCACGCCGGCCAGGTCGCGGACCTCGCGGGACAGGTGGGCCTGGTCGGCGTAGCCGGTGCGGTGGGCGATGTCGGCGAACGGCACGCCCGCCCACGCCAGCTTGACCGCCCGGTCGAACCGCAGCACGCGGTGCAGCACCTTGGGGCCGTAGCCGAACGCGGCCAGGCTGCGCCGGTGCAGCTGCCGGGCGCTGAGGCCCAGCGACCAGGCCAGGTCGCCCACGGTCGTCGTCGGCACGGCGGACGCGATCGCGCCGACCGCCGGGTCCGGCGGCGTCTCCCGCAACCGGGCCGACGCGGCGGCCGCGAGCA
>NZ_JBHTLK010000390.1:0-3552 GCF_042678885.1 Saccharothrix hoggarensis | reverse complement strand
GAGGCCGCGGCGGCGCTGGCCGAGCTGCGCGTCCAGGCGCGGATCGACCTCGACGAGGCCGGGTCGGTGCGCGTCGCGACGGCGTTCCGGACGGACCTCACCGGGCTGGCCGGGCAGTGGCTCGACGGCGACCGGAAGGTCGTGCCGCCCGACCTGGCCCTCGACGGCGGGGCGCTGCGGCTGTGGGCGCTGGCGTCCGGCCGCTGGGTGGAGTCCGGGTACTTCCTCGGCCTCGACCCCGAGGCGCCCGACACGCACGAAGCGTTGCGAAAAGCATTGGCCACGTCGGGCCTGCCCTCGACACTCTTGACGGAGAAGGCCGGGGGACCGGCTCTGCGCGTCGTCGGCAGGAGACGGCTCGAACGACTCGCGGAGCTGGTCGGACGTGCTCCGACGGGCGTCGCCGAGCGCACTTGGCCGGCCGCGTAGCGCGTCCTCCTGACGGACGATCCGGCACAGTTGTGTCACCCTGTCCCGACCAGGGCTGCCCAGCGGCGACGAAGGACAGTGCACACTGGCGGGTCGGGACACAGTGTTCGAAGAGAGCGGGACGGCGTGGCTGGATCGACACGGGCGAGGAAGACAAACGGGGGATCAGCGAGCGGCAACCGGCGGTTGGTGATCGTCGAGTCGCCCGCGAAGGCGCGGAAGATCGCGTCGTACCTCGGCAGCGACTTCGTCGTGGAGTCATCCAAGGGGCACATCCGCGACCTGCCCCGGGGCGCGGCCGACGTGCCCGCGAAGTACAAGGGCATGCCGTGGGCGCGGCTCGGCGTCGACGTCGACCACGACTTCGAGCCCCTCTACGTCGTCACGCCGGACAAGAAGGCGACCGTCGCCGAGCTGAAAGAGCTGCTCAAGGACGTCGACGAGCTGTACCTCGCGACAGACGGCGACCGCGAGGGCGAAGCCATCGCCTGGCACCTGCTCGACACGCTGAAGCCCAAGGTCCCCGTCCGCCGGATGGTGTTCCACGAGATCACCGAGCCCGCGATCCTCGCCGCCGCCGCGAACCCCCGCGACCTCGACCAGGACCTGGTCGACGCCCAGGAGACCCGCCGCATCCTCGACCGCCTCTACGGCTACGAGGTCAGCCCGGTGCTGTGGAAGAAGGTCATGCCGAAGCTCTCGGCGGGCCGCGTGCAGTCCGTGGCGACCCGGATCGTGGTCGAGCGCGAGCGCGAGCGGATGAAGTTCGTCACCGCCTCGTACTGGGACGTGTCGGCGACCATGGACGCGGGCGCGGACGCCTCGCCCCGCACGTTCGGCGCCCGGCTGGTCGCGGTGGACGGCACCCGCCTCGCGTCGGGCCGCGACTTCGGCTCCGACGGCAGGCTGAAGGCCGGTTCCGACGTCCGCGTGCTGGACGAGGCGCAGGCCAGGGCCATCGCCGAGGGCCTGACCAACGCCTCGATGACGGTGTCCTCGGTCGAGGAGAAGCCGTACACGCGCAAGCCGTACGCGCCGTTCATGACCTCCACGCTCCAGCAGGAGGCGGGCCGCAAGCTGCGCTTCTCCGCGGACCGCACCATGCGCACCGCGCAGAAGCTGTACGAGAACGGCTACATCACCTACATGCGCACCGACAGCACGACGCTGTCGGAGACCGCGATCTTGGCGGCGCGGGCGCAGGCCACCGAGCTGTACGGCTCGCAGTTCGTGGCCAAGGAGCCCCGCCAGTACACGCGCAAGGTCAAGAACGCGCAGGAGGCCCACGAGGCGATCCGCCCCGCCGGCGAGGTGTTCCGCACGCCCGGCCAGGTGGCCCGCGAGCTGGAGTCCGACGAGTTCAAGCTGTATGAGCTGATCTGGCAGCGCACGATCGCGTCCCAGATGGCCGACGCCCGCGGCAACACGACGAGCGTGCGGATCTCCGGCACCACGGCGGGCGGCGAGGACGTCACGTTCGCCGCGTCCGGCCGCACGATCACGTTCGCCGGCTTCCTGAAGGCGTACGTGGAGACGGTCGACGCGGAGGCGGGCGGCGAGTCCGACGACGCCGAGTCGCGCCTCCCGCAGCTGGCCAAGGACCAGTCGGTGCTGGCGGCGGAGCTGTCCGCGGACGGCCACTCGACGTCGCCGCCGCCGCGCTTCACCGAGGCGAGCCTGATCAAGACGATGGAGGAGCTGGGCATCGGCCGGCCCTCCACCTACGCCTCGATCATCAGCACCGTCCAGGACCGCGGCTACGTCTGGAAGAAGGGCTCCGCCCTGGTCCCGTCGTGGGTGGCGTTCGCCGTGGTCGGGCTGCTGGAGCAGCACTTCGGCCGGCTCGTCGACTACGACTTCACGGCCGCGCTGGAGGACGAGCTGGACGGCATCGCCGCCGGCCGCCAGGAGCGCACGACGTGGCTGTCCGGCTTCTACTTCGGCGGCAACGTCGGCCCGGAGTCCTCGGTCGGCCGGTCGGGCGGGCTGAAGAAGCTGGTCGGGTCGAGCGTCGAGGCGATCGACGCCCGCGAGGTCAACTCGATCCCGCTGTTCCCCGACGTCGAGGGCCGCACGGTCTACGTCCGGGTCGGCCGGTACGGGCCGTACCTGGAGCGCGAGGTCGAGGGGCCGGACGGCGAGGCCTCCGCGCAGCGGGCGAACCTGCCGGACGACCTGCCGCCGGACGAGCTGAACCGCGACATCGCCGAGAAGCTGTTCTCGACGCCGCAGGAGGGCCGTTCGCTCGGCACCGACCCGGTCACCGGGCACGAGATCGTGGCCAAGGAGGGCCGCTTCGGGCCGTACGTGACCGAAGTCCTGCCCGAAACGCCGGAGGGCGCCAAGAAGGCGCCGAAGCCGCGCACCGGCTCGCTGTTCAAGTCGATGGCGCTGGACACGGTGACGCTGGACGACGCGCTGAAGCTGCTCTCGCTGCCGCGCGTGGTCGGCAAGGACCCGGAGACCGGCGCGGAGATCACCGCGCAGAACGGCCGCTACGGGCCGTACCTGAAGAAGGGCACCGACTCGCGGTCGCTGACCAGCGAGGACCAGCTGTTCACGGTCACGCTCGACGAGGCGTTGAAGATCTACGCCGAGCCGAAGAAGCGGGGCCGCGCCGCCGCCGCGCCGCCGTTGAAGGAACTGGGCGCGGACCCGGTGTCGGGCAAGCCGATGGTGGTCAAGGAGGGCCGGTTCGGCCCGTACGTGACCGACGGCGAGACCAACGCGTCGCTGCGCAAGTCCGACAGCGTCGAGGGCCTGTCCGACGAGCGGGCGGCGGAGCTGCTGGCCGAGAAGCGGGCCAAGGGGCCGACCACGAAGAAGAAGGCCCCGGCGGCCCGCAAGGCGCCGGCGCGGAAGAAGGCTCCGGCGAAGACCAAGAGCTGAGGGAGGCGTGGCGGTGGACGGTTCAGACGCCGGTCCGTCCGGTCGTGACGGGACGCAGGAGCCCCCGCCGCCACGCCTGTACCCGGACCCGCTCGCGGGGCTGGTGACGGGCGAGCTGCCCTACCGGCGGGAACCGGTGATCCCGGTCGCGCCGCCGCCCGCGCCGCCCGTTCCGCCGGCCGTCCCGGTGGTGGCCGAGCCGGTTCGGGGCACGCGGTCCCGGCGGACCGCCCC
>NZ_JBHTLK010000389.1:0-3570 GCF_042678885.1 Saccharothrix hoggarensis | reverse complement strand
GGGCGGCGACCGGCGTCACCACCGACGAGGTCGACCTCGACCAGGCCCTCGACCTGCCGGGCGCGGCACGCCTGGCCGCGCTGCGCCGCGCCCGCAACCAGGACCCGGCGCGCACGCGGGAGTTCCTGGCCGCGCAGTTCGAGGCGCAGCGCCGCGCCACCGACCGCCAGGCGCTGATCAGCGCGTTGGAGGCCAACCTCGGCCCGGACGACGAACCGCTCCTCGAACGCGCGCTGGACGACCGCGCGATCGGCGTGCACGACGAGGCCCTGCGGCTGCTGCGCACCCTGCCGACGTCGAACCTGGCCGAGCGCGCCGCCGAACGCCTGCACCGCGGCCTGTGGCTCACCGCCGACGGCTTCGACGTGCAGAGCGACGAGCTGTGGTCGGTCGTCGAGGCCGAGCCGGACGAGGCCCGCGACCTGCTCCGGGACGGGTCGGAGGCCGGTGTCGCCGGTCGCATCCGCGGCGCGGCGGCGAGCGTGCCGCCGCAGCACTGGACCGCCCGGCTGGGCACCGACGACCAGGGCGCCGCCGCCGAGCTGTCCCGCGGTGTCTGGGCGACCACCCTGCTGCGCGGCGTGGCGCAGAACGTGAAGCTGGCCGACGACGCGCGGCCGTGGGCGGTCGCGGCGACCCGTGCCCTGACCGGCATGGAGCAGCTGGAGATGCTCGGCGGACTGCCCGCCGAGCTGGCCGCGCGCACCGTCGTCGAGGTGTCGCGGCAGTGGAACTACGACCTGCTCGACCACGCCTGCTCGCAGTTGCCGGGGCCGTGGAGCCCGCGGGCGACCGCCGACCTGCTCGACCGCTACGCCGGCATGCGCGACCCGAGGTGGCGCGCCGGGCGGCCGCCCGCCGTGCTGCTGGCCAGGGGTGACGCCGAGGTGCTCGGCGCGAACTGGGCCCGCATCACCGAGCGGTGGCCGGAGCACACCGTCGAACTCGACGTCCTGCGCCTGCGCATGCGGCTGCGCGAGGCGTTCAACCACCGGGAGGAAAGCCAGTGACCACCGAATCCGTGCTGCGGCCCGCCGCGGAACAGCAGTACGCCGCCGAGCTCGCCGCCCTGGCGGCGGCGGACGACCGCCCGCGCCCGCCGCGGTGGCGGATGTCGCCCCAGGCGGTGGTCACCTACGTGCTCGGCGGCACGCTGCCCGACGGCACGGTGATCAGCCCCAAGTACGTCGGCGACCGGCGGCTGGTGGAGGTCGCCGTCGGCACCCTCGTCACGGACCGGGCGCTGCTGCTGGTCGGCGTGCCGGGCACGGCGAAGTCGTGGCTGTCGGAGCACATCGCGGCGGCGGTGAGCGGCGACTCGACGCTCGTCGTGCAGGGCACCGCGGGCACCGGTGAGGACCAGGTCCGCTACGGCTGGAACTACGCCCGGCTGATCGCCGAGGGGCCGTCCGAGGCGGCGCTGGTGGCGAGCCCGGTCATGACGGCGATGCGCACCGGCGCGGTGGCCCGCGTCGAGGAGCTGACCCGGATGCCCGCCGAGGTGCAGGACTCGTTCATCACGATCCTGTCGGAGAAGACGCTGCCGGTGCCGGAGCTGGGCATCCAGGTGCAGGCCGTGCCCGGGTTCACCGTGATCGCCACCGCGAACGACCGCGACCGGGGCGTGAACCAGATGTCGTCCGCGCTGGCCCGCCGCTTCAACACGGTCGTCCTGCCGCCGCCCGCGACCGAGGACGCCGAGGTGGAGATCGTGCTGGCGCGGGCCGCGCAGCTGGGGCGCGCGCTGCAGCTGCCGGCCGAGCCGCCCGCGCTGGAGGAGGTGCGCCGGGTGGTGCGGATCTTCCGGGAGCTGCGCAACGGGTCCACTGTGGACGGTCGCACGCAGCTGAAGAAGCCGAGCGGCAGCCTGTCCACGGCCGAGGCGATCTCCGTGGTGACCAGCGGCATGGCGTTGGCCGGGCACTTCGGCGACGGCACGATCACCGCCGACGAGCTGGCGGCCGGCCTGCTCGGCGCCGTGGTGAAGGACCGCGTGTCCGACACCGCGGCGTGGCAGGAGTACCTCGAAGCGGTGGTGAAGGAGCGCGGCGAGTGGCGCGACCTGTACCGGGCGTGCCAGGACGCGGTGGGCTGATGGCCGCTCGCGAACAGGCCTTGCCCGAGCGGGTGACGCTGCTCGGCATCCGCCACCACGGTCCCGGCTCGGCGCGCATGGTCGCGGCGGCGCTGGCGGCCGTGCGGCCGGAGGTCGTGCTGGTCGAGGGTCCGCCCGAGGGCGACGCCCTGCTGCCGCACGTGCCGGACCTGACGCCGCCGGTGGCGTTGCTGCTGCACGACGAGGCGGAGCCGGCGCGGGCCGCGTTCTGGCCGTTCGCCGAGTTCTCGCCGGAGTGGCGCGCGCTGAGGTGGGCGCACGCGAACGGCGTCCCGGTGCGGTTCTTCGACCTGCCGGCCGCCGCGTCCCTCGGTGACGACGAGCCGCCGGAGGAGTCCGGTGACCGCCCGAGGGCCGCGCTCGACCCGCTGGGCACGCTGGCCGAGGCGGCCGGGTTCGACGACCCGGAGCGCTGGTGGGAGGACGTGGTCGAGCACCACACCGACCCGCGCGACCTGGCGGAGGCCGTCGCCGAGGCGATGGGCGCGTTGCGCGAGGAGTTCGCCGACGAGGTGGACGCCCGCACCCTGCGCCGGGAAGCCGCGATGCGGCAGAACGTCCGGCAGGCGTTGAAGGACGTGGCGGGCCCGATCGCGGTGGTGGCCGGCGCGTGGCACGTGCCCGCGCTGCGCACCCTGCCGCCCGCGTCCGTCGACGCGGCGGCGGTGAAGGGCCTGCCGCGCCGGAAGGTGTCCGGCACGTGGGTGCCGTGGAGCCACGGCCGGCTGGCGTCGTCGTCCGGGTACGGCGCCGGGGTCGCGTCGCCCGGCTGGTACGCGCACCTGTGGGAATGCGCGGAACGCGGTGACGCCGTGGCGCGCTGGTTCGCGAAGGCGTGCGGGGTGCTGCGGGCGGAGGACCTGCCCGCGTCCACGGCGAGCGCGGTGGAGGCCGTGCGGCTGGCGGACGCGCTGGCGGCGCTGCGCGGGCGGCCGTCGCCGGGACTGTCGGAGGTGATGGAGGCGTCGCTCGCGGTCCTGTGCGGCGGCGACGCGACGCCGCTCAGGCTCGTGCACGACCAGCTGGTGGTCGGCGAGCGGCTGGGCGAGGTCGGCGAGGGCGTGCCCACGTCGCCGCTGGCGGCCGACCTGGCGCGGCTGGGCAAGCGGCTGCGGATGACGCCGAGCGCGTCGATCAAGCCGGTGCGCTTCGACCTGCGCAAGGACACCGACCGGGAGCGGTCGAAGTTGTTGCGGCGCTTGGAGGTGCTGGACGTGCCGTGGGGCACGCCGGACACGACGCGGACGCTGGGCACGTTCGCCGAGGCGTGGCAGCTGCACTGGAAGCCGGAGTTCGCGGTGGCGCTGGCGGTGGCCGCGCGGCACGGCACGACGGTCGAGTCCGCGGCCCGGACGGTGCTCGTCGCGCGGGCCGGCGCGGCCACGAGGGTGGTCGACGCGGCGGAGGTGCTGGCCCGGTCGGTCGGCTGCGAGATCCCCGAGGCCGTCGCCGCC
>NZ_JBHTLK010000388.1:0-3586 GCF_042678885.1 Saccharothrix hoggarensis | reverse complement strand
GGCGCTGTTGCCGCACGGGCTCCGGCGCGACACCCGCCTGGTGGACGAGCCGCGCCCAGTGGGGCTGGTCGGCGACGAACGGGCACACGACCTGCGGCGTGCCCGAGGCCAGCGCGGCGGCGGTCGTGCCGGCGCCCCCGTGGTGCACGACGGCGCTGGTGCGCGGGAACAGCCAGTCGTGCGGCGCCTGGTCGATGACGAGCACGTCGCGCGACGACGGCCCGGTGGCGATGCCACCCCAGCCCGTGGCCAGCACCGCCCGCACCCCGGCCTCCCGGACGGCCTCGGTGACGAGCGCGCCGAGGCGGGCGGTGTCGCGACCGGCCATGCTGCCGAACCCGACGTAGACCGGCGGCGGGCCGTCGTCGAGGAAGGCGGCCAGCTCGGGCGGCGGCGACCACGACGCCGACGCGGGCAGGTACCAGAAACCCGTGGTGCGCACGGTGTCCGGCCAGTCCGGCGCGACCGGGGACACCGACGGGCTGAACGCCTGCACGACGGTGCGGGGACGGCCCTCCTCGTCGCGCAACAGGTCGTGGCTGCCTCGACGGCGCGGCAACCCGAGGTCCTCGGTGCGCCAGGCCGTGGCGATCCCGGCGTACGCGCGCAGGGTGGCGCCCACCGTCAGGTAGGTGGCGCGGTTCAACGCCCGCGGCACGCGCGGGAGCGGCACCAGGGGGCACGGGAACGCCGACGTGGGAACCCAACCCGGTTGCAGCGCCGCGAGGACCGCCGGGACGCCGAGCATCTCGGCGACGTGGTGCGCGGGCAGGGTCGGCGAGTGCACCACGACGTCCGGCCGGTGCGCGCGGGCCGCGACGCCGACGTCGCGCAGCACGGCGGCCATCAGCGGCTTGATCCGGCTCATCGTGCGCAGCGCCGTGACCTTGCCCCGGACGCCGCGGTAGCCGCCGTCGATCGCCTCCTCGACCACCGGGTCGTCCAGCAACCGGTTCGGCCCGTCGTCCAGCGCCGCGAACTCGACGTCACGCTCGCGCGCCGCCGGCTCGGAGGAGGCGGGCGCGGCCAGCACCGCGTCGTGGCCGGCCGCGCGCAGCGCCAGGGCGAGGGCCAGGAACGGCTGCACGTCACCCTGGGTGCCGTGCGTGACCAGCAGCGCTTTCACGACACCTCGCGCTGGGCGGCGGTGAACGCGGTGAGCCACCGCTCGTCGGTGAACAACCCGTGGGTCAGCATCTCCAGCCCGGCACGGGCGCCGCGCACGGCCACGGACGTCTCCGCCGGGTCGCCGCCCAGCGCCTCGCCCACCAGGTCTCCCAGCACCAGCGGCGCGAGCAGCCACGACACGTACGTCACCGCCCGCGCCCGCTCGTCCGCCGCCGGGCGCACCGCGCCCTCGGCCTCCCGTTCCGCCAGCCAGCGGCGCGTGGACTCCACGATCCCGGCGAACAGCGCCCGCGCCTCGTCCGTGGCCTCGACCAGCGCGCGGCCGAGGTAGCGGCGCACCGGTGTCGCGGCGCGCAACGACTCCACCAGCCCGGAGACGTCGCTGTCGCCACCGCCGGATCGGATCAGGGCCAGCACGTGCTCGTCGCACGCCCGCCGCAGGCCCTCCTTGGACTCGAAGTGGTGCAGCACCAGGGCCGGGGACACGCCGGCGTCGGCGGCGACCGCCCGCACCGACGTGCCCGCCACGCCGTCGAGCCCGAACCGCGCCAGGGCCGCGTCCCGGATGCGCGCCCTGGCGGTCATGTCGTCGACTGAACGCATGGTCAGTAGACTGATCAAACGTTCAGTCGTTGTCAACCCGGTCGTCGGCGCGCACGAGGTTGAACGCCGAGCGGGGGTCGAGCCCGCCGAACAACAGGGAGATCATGACCGCGGCCATGCCCTCGAGGTGGTGGGCGTGCCGGAGCCCGCCGACCGGCAACGGCTCGCAGCCGGTGTCGCGGATCAGGCGGGAGGCCAGGTCCAGCGCCACCGGGTCGTCGCCGCAGTGGGGCACGACCAGGCGGCGGCCGTCGAACTCCGGTGGGTCCATCTCCCACACCCGCGCGTGGCACAGGTTGAACGCCTTGACGACGTGCCCGCCGGTCACGTGCGCGATGTGCTGCGCCATCGACACGCCCGGTTCCGTGACGAGCGTGAAGTTCCCGACCTCGACCGGGTTGGTGCAGTCGAGCACCGGCTTGCCGCGCACCGCGTCGCCGATCGCGGCGAGCGTGGCCGGCACCCCCTGGTAGAGGACCGCGAGCAACGCCACGTCGCCGAACTCCGCGGCCTCGCGGAAGGTTCCGCTGCGGGCGCCCCACTTGCGGGCCAGCGCCCGCGCCTTCGCCTCCGTGCGGCCGGCGACCATCACCTCGTGGCCCGCCTCGACCCACCGGGTGCCCAACACGTCCGCCATCGACCCTGCGCCAAGAACACCGATTCTCACGACGGCGACGGTAGGAGGCCGTGGGGAACCGGCGGGTTCCCCACGGATCAGCCGCGGACCGGCTCCTCGACGGGATCGCCGGCGGGGTTATCGGCAGGGTCATCGGCGGGGTCGCCGGCGAGTTCGTCGGCGTGCTCCTCGGCCCACCGGGCGAGCGCCGAGACCGGTCCGAGCAGGCTCCGCCCGAGCGGCGTGAGGCGGTACTCCACCCCAGGCGGCGCGGTGCCGAGCCTCCGCCGCGCCACCAGCCCGTTGGCCTCCAGCTTGCGCAACGTCTGCGTCAGCACCTTCTTGCTGATCCCGCCGATGCGGTCGAGCAAATCGTTGTGGCGCAGGGGTCCCGGCCCCAACCCGAACACCACGACCACGGCCCAGGTGTCGGCCACCAGCCGCAACGTCGTGCGGGCCGGGCAGTCGGCCAGGAACACGTCCGAGTCGCTCATCCGCCCCCGCCCCCGCGATACGACACCCGCCGATTGAAGCAGGGACCGCGCCGCGGCGTCAGGCCGGGCGGGAGCGGAACGTCTTGCGGTACGCGTGCGGTGACGTGCCGACGATCCGGCCGAAGTGGTGGCGCAGGGTGTTGGCCGCGCCGAACCCGGTCTCCCGCGCCACCTGCTCCACCGGGAGGTCGGTGGTCTCCAGCAGCTGCTGGGCGCGCCGAACCCGCGCGGCGAGCAGCCACCGCATGGGCGCGCTGCCCACCTCCTGCCGGAACCGGCGGCTGAGGCTGCGCTCGCTCACGCCCGCGTGCCGGGCGATCGCGCCGAGCGTCAGCGGTTCCCGGAGGTTCGCCTCCAGCCACGCCAGGGTGGGCTGCAGCGAGGCGTCGGTGTCCGGCGGGTCGGCGTGGCGGAGGAACTGCGCCTGGCCGCCGTCGCGCTGGGGCGGCATCACGATCAGGCGGGCGACCTCGGCGGCGAACGCGGCGCCGTGGTCACGGCGCAGCAGGTGCAGGCACAGGTCGAGCCCGGCCGCCACGCCCGCCGACGTGAGCACGGCCCCCTCGTCGACGAACAGCACCGAGGCGTCCACCTCGACGTCGGGGTGCCGGCGCGCCAGCTCGGGCGCGTACTTCCAGTGCGTGGTGGCGCGCTTGCCGGCCAGCAGGCCGGTGCGGGCCAGGTCGAACGCCCCGGTGCAGATCGACGCGACCCGCGCGCCCCCGGCCGCGGCGGCGCGCACGGC
>NZ_JBHTLK010000387.1:0-3589 GCF_042678885.1 Saccharothrix hoggarensis | reverse complement strand
TGCCGGGTGGGCGCGCCGGCGAGGTCGCGGGCCCGCGTCCACAGCGCCGCCAGGTCGTAGGCGGCGACGCGCCAGCGGGAGCCGGTGAGGAGGCGGGCGGCGGCCGTGCCCGCCAGGGGGTCGACGAGGACGCGCAACGCGCTGGTGAGGTCCCGCACCTCCGGCTCGTCGAGGAGCCCGCCGAGGCCGACGACCTCCACGGGCAGACCGCGTTCCCGCAGCGCCGCCGCGATGTTCGCCATGTCGGACCGGCGGCGCACGAGCACCGCGGCGGTCGGCGGCTCGTCGCTGGTGTCCAGGTGGGCTTCCCACTGCGCGGCGACGGTGTCGGCCACCCAGTCCAGTTCCCGCCGGATGTCCTCGAACAACGCCACCCGCACGTCACCGGGGCCCGCGCCGTCACGGGCGCGCAGCTCGTCGACGTCCAGGCCCATCGCGCGCAGCGGCGCGGACACGGCGTTGGCCAGCGCCAGCACCTCGGGCGGGTTGCGGAAGCTGGTGAGCAGGCCGTACTTCTTCGCCGGCGGGAAGTCGTGCACGAACCGGGGCAGGTTCGCCGCGGACGCGCCGCGCCAGCCGTAGATGGCCTGCGCCGGGTCGCCGACCGACGTGACCGGCATCGGCTCGCCGCGCCCGAACAGCGACCGCAGCAGCACGCGCTGGGCGTGGCCGGTGTCCTGGTACTCGTCCAGCAGCACGGCCCCGTACCGCTCACGCTCGCCGCGCACGACCTCCGGGTGCTCGGACGCCAGCCGGGCGGCCAGGGACATCTGGTCGGCGAAGTCCATCGCCGCTTCCCGCCGCTTGCGCGCCTGGTACGCCTCCAGCAGCGGCAGCAGGTTGACGCGGAGGCGTTGGGCGTTGACGACGGCCTTCAGCGACTCGGGCAGGCCGTCGCGCTGCCGGGCGGTCCTGGGCGCGTTCTCGACGGTCGTGCACAGCCACTCGGCGTGCTTGCGCAGCGAGGTGGGCTCCACCAGGTGCTCCCCCAGCTCGCCGGCCAGCGCGAGCAGGTAGCCGGTGACGGTGGCGGGCACCTTGTCGGTGTCGATGTCCTCGGCCCACGTCGACACGACCCGGTGGGCGAGCTGCCAGGCCGCGGTCTCGGTCAGCAGCCGCACGCCGGGCTCCACGGGCAGCCGCAGGCCGTGTTCGCCGACGAGCCTGCCCGCGTACGCGTGGTAGGTGAGGATCACCGGTTCGGTGGTCAGCACGGCGGCACGCCGTTCGCCGCTCGGGTCGAGCCGGTCGAGCAGCGACGACCCGCCGAGCCGCCGCAACCGCAGCCGCACCCGGTCGGACAGCTGCCGCGCGGCCTTGCGGGTGAACGTCAGGCCGAGGACGCGGTCGGGCGTGACGAAGCCGTTCGCCACCAGGTAGACGACGCGGGCGGCCATGGTCTCGGTCTTGCCGGCTCCGGCGCCGGCCACGACGAGCGCGGGCGCGGTGGGCGCGGCGACGACGGCGGCCTGCTCGGGGGTGGGCTTCGGCAGGCCGAGGGCCTCGGCGACCTCGAACGGGCTGGCGAGCGCCACCGGCTCACCCGCCACCCGTTCGACCCCGCTCGGCACGACCACGTCCCGCATTCTCCGTTGTCGGGCCGCGCATCCTTCGGCGACCCGCAGGCCAACGCGATAATCGCTGGTCAGAAGTCCACTACTGGCTCACCTGCCGACCCGACGAGTGCACCGGGCACGTGGTGCGGGCCGGGCAGCGATCACAGTCCGCGTTCTCCGCCGCCCGGTACCGCGGCCCGACGCTGGACCCGGCGGCCAGCTGCACGGCCTCCAGCCACACCCGCACGCCCTGCTCGTCCAGCGGCGCCTGTTCCAGCTCGGTGGCGCCGGTCTTCTTGTTCTCCTTGGCGACGTAGAGCAGGCGCGCGCCGCCGGGGTCGGTGCCGAGCCCGAGGTGCGTGAACCCGCCGAGCGCCGACGCCAGCTGGTAGACGGCGAGCTGCGGGTGCTGCCGCGCCTCTTCCTTGGTGACGGGGTTCTTGCCGGTCTTGACGTCGACGACGACCGGCCGCCCCTCCCGGTCGGTCTCCAGCCGGTCGACCCGGCCGCGCACCCGCAGCTTCGGCCCGCCGTCCTGCCGGGGCACCTCGACCGAGATCTCCTCCTCGATCGCGACCTGGGTGAGCTGGGCGCGGCTGGAGGCCAGCCACGCCAGGAACGTGTCGAGCATCCGTTCCACCCGGATGCGCTCGCGCCGCGAGAACCAGGGCGCGCCCGCGTCCACCGCCGCCCAGGCCTCGTCCAGCTTGGCGCGCAGCTCCTTCTCGTCCGCGCCGGTCGCGGCGGCCTGCGCGAGGGCGTGCACGAGGGTGCCGGTGATGGACGCCAGCTCCGCCGGGTCCTGCCCGCCGTGCCGCTCGACCACCCACCGCAGCGGGCACTTCGCCAACGTCTCCACCGTGGACGGCGACACGCTCACCGTGTGCTCCTCGGTCCACAGTGGACTGTCCGTGGTGACGTCCGCCAAGCCGTACCACGAATCGGGGTGCGCGCCCGGCACGCCCTCCGCCGCCAACCGGGCCAACTGGACGGCCGCGCGCTCCCGCCGTTCCGCCGGCTCGTCGTCCGAGCACACGACCCGCCGCAGCTCGCCGACCAGCTCCGCCAGCACCAGGCCGCGCTGCGGCGTGAACGTCGGCCGCTCCGGCTCGTCGGTGGACAGCTCCTCGATCTCGTCCAGGAACCGCGACGGCTGCTCGTCCTCGCCGCGCACCGCGCTGACCAGCAACGTCCGCCGGGCCCGGCTCGCCGCGACGAGCAGCAGCCGGCGTTCCTCGGCGAGGATCGGCGCGACCGCGGACACCGTCTCCGCCGACACGCCCGCCACCAGGTCGACCATCCGCTCGACGCCGAGCAGCGACCCGCGCAACCGCAGGTCGGGCCAGCTGCCCTCCTGCACGCCCGGCACGGCCACGACCGTCCACTCGCGACCGGCGGCGGCGTGCGCGGTCAGCACCGACACCGCCTCGCCCGTGGGCGCGGCGGCGGCCAGCGTGTCGCCCACGATCTCCTGCGCGGCCAGGTAGTCCGCGAAGGCCTCGGCGCCCGAGCCGGGCAGCCGGTCCACGTACTTCGCCGCCGCCTCGAACAGCGCGACGATCGCGTCGAGGTCGCGGTCGGCCTGCATGCCGACGGTGCCGTGCCGCGCGGACTGCGCCACCCACCGCTGCTCCAGACCGGTGGCCTGCCACAGCTCCCACAGCACCTGCTCGACGGTCAGCCCGTCCGCGATCCCCTTGCGCGCCTTGCGGAGCAGCCCGGCGACCCGGCGCGCGGGCAGCGCCTCGGCGTCCTCCAGCGCGGCCAGCCGGTCGTCCGACTCGATCACCTCGACCAGCAGCTCGCCGCTCGGCCGGTCCCGGCCCGCGGCCAGCTCCAGCCGGCGCAGGCCGCGCCGCAACCGCCGCAGCGCCAACGGGTCCGCGCCGCCCAGCGGTGACGACAGCAGCATCGCCGCGGTGTCCTCGTCCATGCTCCCCGGCACGGCCGCGCAGCGCAGCAGCGCCAGGAACGGCAGCACGGCCGGTTGCCGGGCCAGCGGCAGCTCGTCGCGCGGCACCGCGACCGGCACG
>NZ_JBHTLK010000386.1:0-3612 GCF_042678885.1 Saccharothrix hoggarensis | reverse complement strand
CGACGACGCCGCACCCGCACCCGCACCGGTGCCGGCGCCCGGCCAGGCGCCCGTGGTGATCGCCGACCGCCTCGGCGCCGCCGGGCCCGAGCCGCGCGAGGCCATCGACCCGGCCAGCCTCACCACCGAGATGGAAGCGATCAGCGACGACGTCAAGAAGCGTCGCGAGGTCGACCACACCCTGGCCCGCTTCTCCGCCGTCCACGACGAACTCGCCGAGCAGGAGCGCATCCGCAAGGAGCGCCGCCAGAAGCTCATGCCGTGGAAGGCCGACCACGACGAGGACGCCACCGAGTACGCGTCCCCGGTCGACGTCCCCGAGGAGGACGGCCCGCGCCGCCGCGGCCGCACCGCCAAGCACAGCAAGATCGTCCGCACGGTCAAGGCCGTCGCGCTGACGGCCGCCGTGCTGGTGTTCGTGTCCACGGGCCTCGGCTGGGCCGCGATGCTCTACATCGACAGCAAGATCACCGAGATCGACGCGCTGAACTCGAACTCGGCCGCCGTCCACCAGGCCGAGAAGCAGCACGGCGACGAGAACTTCCTCATCGTCGGCTCGGACAGCCGGGCGGGCGCCAAGCCGCAGGACGGCGTCGGCGACGTGAGCGCCGAACCGGGCGCGCGCTCGGACGTGCTGATGCTGGCCCACATCCCGGCCGACCGGAAGCGCATGGTCGTCGTCTCCGTGCCGCGCGACCTCCTGATCACGCGCCCGACGTGCGAGGGCTGGGACCCCGCCACCGGCGAGTACACCGGCGAGCAGTTCGAGCGGGCCGAGAACGTCAAGGCCAACGAGCCGTACGCGGTCGGCGGGCCCAAGTGCGTCAGCGCGTTCATGACCGAGCTGACCGGGTTGGACATCAACCACTTCATCAGCGTGGACTTCAACGGCTTCAAGGGGATGGTCGACGCCATCGGCACCGTCGAGGTGTGCGTGCAGAAGCCGATGGACGACGAAGAGCTCGGCGTCATCTTCGACAAGCCGGGCCGGCACGAGGTCGACGGCACCAAGGCGCTCGACTTCGTGCGCGCCCGCAAGGTCGAGGGCGAGTCGAAGACCGACTTCGACCGCGTCGCCCGGCAGCAGCAGTTCCTGTCCGCGTTGCTGCGCAAGGCCCTGTCGTCGGAGATCCTGCTGAACCCGGGCAAGCTCAACGGTTTCCTCAACGCGTTCGCCGCGTCCACCGTGGGCCAGAACATCGGCGTGAACGACATGCTGACGTTGGCGCAGTCGTTGCAGAGCCTCGAAGCGGGCCGGGTCAGCTTCGTCACGGTCCCGCACGAGACGGCCGAGGGCGAGACGCTGGAGACCCACGACAACCTCGAGTTGTTGAAGGAAGCCGAGACCAAGAAGCTGTTCCAGGCGATCATCGACGGCACGCCGTTGCCGGAGGAGACCCCGGACGACACGCCGGCCGACCCGAACCAGGCCCAGGCGCAGCCGACGGGCCCCAAGCAGGGCAAGGTCGTCGACCACAACGGCCTGCAGATCCAGGTCCGCAACGGCGACCCGGACGCGGCCGGCGCGGCCCGCATCGCCACCGGCGAGCTTCGGGAGCTGGGGTACAAGGTGGTCATCTCCGGCGACGCCCCGGCCACCGACAAGACCGTCATCAAGTACGGGCCCGGTGGCGAGGACGCCGCGGCGACGCTCGGCGCGTCCGTGCCCGGCGCGACGCTGGTGTACGAGACCTACATGGGCGGCGCGGTCCAGCTGCTGATCGGGCCGGGCTGGGACGGCGTCATCCGCGCGCCGCAGGCCGGTGGGGGCGAAGCCGGCACGACCCCGACGCCCACGGACATCCCCGTCGTGAACGCCGGCAAGGACCCGTGCGCGTGAGCCCGACTGGACGTTCCGGGTTCACCCCCGGTTCACCAGGGCGGGTCGCTACCGCGATGACCTGCACGTAGGCTGACGCCCATGCGTGAGGCCTACCACGACCAGCTCGGACAACTCGCCGACCAACTCGCCGACATGTGCGGGATGGCGGGCGACGCAATGGAGCGGGCGACCGCCTCGCTGCTCGGGGCGGACCTCGCCCTCGCCGAGCAGGTGATCGGGGACGACGCCAAGATCGACGACGTGCGCGCGGACATCGAGGACCAGGCGTACGCGCTGCTCGCGCTGCAGGCGCCCGTCGCGACCGACCTGCGGATCGTGCTCGCGGTGATCCACGCGGCGGAGAGCGTCGAGCGGATGGGCGACCTGGCGCTGCACGTGGCGAAGGCGGCCCGGCGCCGGCACCCGAACCAGGTGCTGCCCGACACCGTCCGGCCGTACTTCGCCGAGATGGGCCGCATCGCCGTGGAGCTGGCGCGCGAGGCGACCGACATCATCCGCACGCAGGACGTGGCGCGGGCCCGGTCGTTGGAGGACGCCGACGACGCGATGGACGACCTGCACCGGCACCTGTTCACGGTGATCATGGACAAGGACTGGGCGCACGGCGTGCCGTCCGCGGTCGACACCACGTTGCTGGGCCGGTTCTACGAGCGCTTCGCCGACCACGCGGTGTCGGTGGCCAAGCGCACCGTCTTCGTCGTCACCGGCCGGATGCCCGGCTACGGCGGCGGCGACGGCAGCTGAAATCTCCCGCGGCGGAGCCGGTCGGGGGTCCGACCGGCTCCGCCGGCTAGGTGAGGAGGCCGTTCAGCTCCTGCGTGAGCTGGGCGGCGATGCGCGCGTTGTCCGCGGGGGCGTGGGTGAGCCACTTCTGGCCGTCCGGCCCCTGCCGCGTCTGCGACATGTAGCGGCCCTGGTCGTTGTCGAACCAGGCGACCTGCGGCGCGCGCTGCTCCCGGCCGTGCCTGCCGCGCACCGTGACGCCGAACTGGCCGGCCCGCAGCCGAGGCCGCTCGAACACCGCTTCCAGCGCCCGGACCTGGCTGGACGCCGTGGAACGCGGCGCCATCGCCCGGGTGAACGTGGTGCTGCCGAAGTCCTCGTCCCGGCGCGGCGGTGGCGGCGGCGCCGACGTCGGCATCGGCACCGTGATCGACTGGCCGGGGCCGGGGCGTGAGCCGGGGACGAGGTCCACGACCGCGCGCACCAGCGCGGGCGCGCGCAACGTCTGCACCTTGATCTGGCGGTCGTCCATCACGGCGAGCACCGCGTTCTCACCCGCCGCGCCGGCGCGGGCCAGCAGTTGGCGTTCCACGTTGCGCGCGTCGAGCGACGCGACCGCGTTGAGCGAGTAGTCGAAGCGCACCAACAAGGTCAGCGCCTCCTCGACCTGGGGCGCGGCCCGGCCGCGGTGGGCCAGGCCGCGCGACTCCAGGTCGCGGTAGACGGCGTTGCGGATGCCGCGCCGCTCGTCGATCGTGTGCCCGAGGTAGGGGAACTCGAACGGGTACGGGCGGCTGCCGAGCTTCAGGTCTTCCCAGAGCATGTCGGCCGCCGCGTAGGACAGGGCGAACGAGAACACGCTCACCCGCCGATGACCGGCGGGGCGACCATGGTGCCGTCACCGAAGACGTCCTCGGTCTCGACCAGGTACGACGCGGACTTGTGCTCCTTGTCCTCGTCACCCTGGCCGCGCCCGCCACCGGCGCCCATGCCCGCGCCCATGCCGGCCGCGCCGACGCCACCGCCACCCGCCGCGCCCGCGCCGG
>NZ_JBHTLK010000385.1:0-3623 GCF_042678885.1 Saccharothrix hoggarensis | reverse complement strand
AGTTCCCGCCGCTCGTCCCGCGGCGCGGCGAGCAGCCGCCCGACCCGCGGCCACGACCAGGCGTGCAGGGCGCGCAGGCCCCGCAGGTGCGAGTACGCCGTCCACGGGTGGCGGCGCAGCAGCTCGGGCAGGTAGCTCGCGGGCGCGTGCAGCACCTCGTCGCCGCCGTCGCCGGTGAGGTGCAGTTCCGCGCCCCGCGCGGCCAGCAGGCGGGCGCGCGCCACGTCCTCGGCGCGCAGGTGGATGTCCGGGTACGGCTCGTCCCGGGCCACCCCGGGAACGAGGATGTCGGCGTAGGGCCGGGGCAGGTCGTCGTCCGTCACCACCAGGCGCTCCACCCCGGTCAGCCCGGCGGCGGCGACCGCGGCCCACTCGGCGTCGTCGTCGGAGACGTCCGCACTGGCCACGGTGAACGTGAGGAGCCGCCCGGTCAGGGCGACGGCGAGGGCGCACACGGCGGTGGAGTCGGCGCCGCCGGACAGGTCCGCGCTGACCGTGCGCCCGGATCGGACCCGTGCGGCGACCGCGGCGGTGAGCGCCTCCCGGACCAGCGGCGCGCCCCGGGCCAGCGACGTGGTCGGCCGCGGCGGCTCCCACCAGCGCACGGTCCGCGCCCGTCCCCGTTCGCCCAGCAGCACGCAGTGGTCCTCCGGCACGGCGGACACACCGCGCCACAGCGAGGCTCCCGCCAGCGCGGGCGGGGCCGCCGGGAACAGCAGGCAGGCCGCCAGCCGCCGCTCGTCGACGCCGGAGCCGGCGAGCCGGGCGAGCACGTCGGCCCGGTCGGCGACCACGTCCACGTCACCCACCCGGGCGTGGAACACCCGCCGCACGCCGAACGCGGTCCCCTGCGCCCGCACCACCCCGTCGACGCTCGCGACCAGGTGGAAGCTGCCGGGCAGCGACCGGGCGGCCCCGTCCAGGTCGGCGGCGGTCCGCGTCCGTCCCGCCATCCGCGCGACCTCCTCGGCGGAAGCCGGGCAGCAGCCGACCAGCGCCACCCTCGTCCGCCCGGCCGAGCCCACCACCAGGTCGCGCGGGTCCCAGTGCCCGATCAGCCACGGCCTCCCCGAGGCGTGGTCGAGCCGCCGGGCCGTCGCGCCCGGGTCGAGCGCGGCGGCCACGGCGAGGGCGGCCTCGCAGTCCGGGAGGACGACGAACCACTCCTCGTCGCGGCCGCTGGCGCTGACCGGATGGCTTCCACTCACAGCCGACATCTCTCAGTCATGCGCCGTCCGCGTCAGTTCTTCTGCCGACGACGGGAGTCCCGCTGACGACCGCGGGACCCGAGTGTCAGGTCGGTGAACCTGCCGACTTCGACCAACACGGGCTTCACGTACACGCGTGACTCGTTCTTCATGGTCACTCCTCTCGTTCACGATCCGGACTTGCCCATCCACCGTGACACAACCGGCAGATGTCGAGGACCGCTCACGGAAACGTCCACACGATGGGGACGCACATGCCCCGGATCGGGTGCGCGAACGCGCGTCAGATGACCGAGCGCGCAGGACCGCCACCCGAAGAAACACCTGGGGCACAACGAATCCGCGCGTCACTTCACCGCGTGGCACCGCGAGCACGGCGAACGGCGGAGGCGCCCGGAGGCGGCGGGGCGGAGGGACCGGTGGTCGCACCGGCGAGAGGACACGTGCTTCTTCGGGACCGGAAGGGAAATCGACGTCCCGCCATTCCGGTCACCGGCCGAGTGGGGCCGGCCCGCCTATTCAGCGCTGTCGCGGGAATGCGACGGCCGAGGTGAATTCAGCAGGATCGGCGACGGTCAGGGCCGGCGCACGGACGCCAGCAGGTTGCGCGCCACGTCCCGCAGTTTCGTGTTGTTCTGCTGCGACTCCGTCACCAGCCGGTCGAACGCCGACTTGGCGTCGATGCCGTGGGCGGCCATCAGCACGCCCTTCGCCTGGTCGATCTCGGCCCGCGAGTCCAACGCGCGCTGGAGGTGCTCGACCAGCCGGTGCGACCGCTCGTACCGGCGGAACCCCGTGATCGAGGTGGACGCGGCGGTGACGAACAGCCGCAGCAGCGCCTCGTCGAACGGGTCGAAGGCCTTCTCCTTGGAGCTGTAGAGGTTCAGCGAGCCGACGACCGCTTCCTCGACCACCAGCGGCGCGGACAGGTACGCCTGCACGCCCGCCCGCTCGGCGGCCTCCGCGAACTCGGGCCACTTCTCCCGGCCGCTCTCCACGGTCGCCCGCACGGGCCGCTGCGTCTGAGCGGCCTGGAGGCAGGGTCCGTTGCCGGCCGCGTACTGGTCCTTGTCGATGGCGACGACCTTCGGGTCCGTCGCGGCGGCCGTGGACGCGCCGTCGGGGCCGACGACGGTGACGCTGACGTTCTCCGCGTCCGGGATGACCCGCGACGCCGATTCGGCCAATTGCTGGAGCGCCTCGTCCAGCGACTGGCCGCCGGTCAGCACGCCGGCCAGTTCCTCAAGCGCCTCGCTGGCCTCGTCCAACATGGACGCGGACACCTGTTCCTCGATGCTCACAAGCCTTGTCTACACCCAGGAGGCCATAATCGCCCCAATCGATAGGGGGTGGTGGGTTGCGCGTGCTGCTCGTCGAGGACGACGACGGGGTCGCGGACGCCTTGGTGGAGGCCCTGGAGGCGAAGGACCACCGGCCGAGCCGGGTGGCCCGCGGCGCGGACGCCCTGCTGGTCCACCGCGATTTCGACCTGCTGCTCCTCGACCTCGGGTTGCCCGACACGGACGGGCTGGAGGTGCTGCGCAAGATCCGCAAGGTGTCGCCGGTGCCGGTGTTGGTCCTCACAGCGCGTGGGGACGAGCGGTCGATCGTGCGCGGCCTGCGCCTCGGCGCGGACGACTACCTGGTGAAACCGGTCCGTCTCGGTGAGTTGCTCGCCCGGATGGACGCGGTCGCCCGGCGCAGCGCGGCGCTCGCCGGGCCGAAGGACGGCACGGTGCGCGTCGGCGACGTGGTGATCGACCTGGAGGGCAGGCGGGTCGTGGTGGGCGACGCGGAGGTCTCGTTGACCACCAAGGAGTTCGACGTGCTGGCGGCGTTGGCGCGGCGCGCGGGCACGGCGGTGAGCCGCCAGCAGCTCATGGACGAGGTGTGGGGTGACGCGTACCTGGCCGTGTCGCGGTCGCTGGACGTGCACCTGGCGGGTCTGCGGGCGAAGCTGCGCCGGCCGGGCCTGCTGACCACCATCCGCGGCTTCGGCTACCGGCTCGCCCTCGGCGACGCCGGGAACCAGGCGGGCGGGTGAATGCGCCGCCGTCTCCTGCTGGTGCTGCTGTCGTTCTCCGCCGCAGCGGTGGCGGCGTTCGCGGTGCCGCTGCTGTCGTTCACGGCCGCCGAGCGCACCCAGCGGTTCGTGCTGACGCGCACCGCCGACCTCGACCGGTTCGCCGCGCTCGCGCAGCAGGCCGAGACGACGGGTGACAATGCGGCCCTGGCGGACGAGGTCGCCGCGTACTTCGAGCTGTACGGCGAACCGGTCGTGGTGGTGGACGCGCGCCGGGCGCCGGTCGCGCGGGCGGGCCTCACGGCGGACGACCCCGCGCTGGCGCCGGTGTTGGACGCCGCCCTGCGCAACCAGCCGACGCGGGCCGTGCCGCCGGTGCTGCTGTGGCTGGC
>NZ_JBHTLK010000384.1:0-3646 GCF_042678885.1 Saccharothrix hoggarensis | reverse complement strand
ACGAGTTCGACGCCACCGTCTGCTGGCTCTCCGACAAACCCCTCACCCCCGGCGCACGCGTCCTGGTCAAGCACGGCACCCGCACCGTCCAGGCCATCGTCACCGAACTGCGCACCCGCTTCGACGAGCAGAAGCTCGCCAGCACCGACGCGCCCGACTCGCTCACGCTCAACGAGATCGGCCAGGTCGCCCTGCGCACCGCCGAGCCGATCCCGGTGGACGACTACACGCGGAGCCGCCGCACCGGCGCGTTCCTGGTCATCGACGCCGCGGACGGCAGCACGCTCGCCGCGGGGCTCGTGGGTGCTCCGCTGCCGGAGTTGGACGGCGTGGACAGCTGTACGGAGGGCGGGAACACCGCCCAGTCCGACAGCCACGCCCTCGTGTCCCCCGGTCCCTGAAAGGCCTCGCGAACGTGAGTACCAAGCGCAGCATCCTGACCGCGTCCCTCGTAGCACTGACGGCACTCACGGCACTCGCCGGGTGCTCCCGCGTCGACCGCGGTGAGGAAGCCCCGCCGCAGGACAAGGGCGCCGCGGCGGAAATCCGCCTCGGCTACTTCCCCAACGTCACCCACGCCTCCGCGCTGATCGGCGTGGACCAGGGCCTGTTCGCCAAGGAACTGGGCACCACCAAGCTGACCACCCAGACGTTCAACGCCGGCCCCGAAGCGGTGAACGCACTGCTCGGCGAGTCGCTGGACGCGACGTTCATCGGCTCCGGCCCGGCCATCAACGCCTACGCCAAGTCCAAGGGCGAGGCGGTGCGGCTGATCGCGGGCGCCACGTCCGGCGGCGCGCAGCTCGTGGTCAAGCCGGAGATCGCCTCGGTGACGGACCTCAAGGGCAAGGTCATCACGACCCCGCAGCTCGGCAACACGCAGGACGTGGCGCTGAAGAAGTGGCTGTCCGACGAGAAGCTGGCCGTCGGCGCGGGCCCGGACCAGGTCAACGTGACCAACACGGAGAACTCGCAGTCGCTCGACCTGTTCAAGAAGGGCGACGTGCACGGGGCGTGGGCGCCGGAGCCGTGGTCGTCCCGCCTGGTGCTGGACGCGGGCGCGAAGGTGCTGGTCGACGAGAAGACCCTGTGGGAGGGCGGCAAGTTCCCGACCACGGTGCTGCTGGTGCGCGCCAAGTTCCTGCAGGAGCACCCGCAGACGGTCGAGGCGCTGCTGCGCGGGCACCTCGCCGCCACGGACTTCGCGGTGACCAACGCGGTCGAGGCGAAGCAGATCGTCAACAAGTCGCTGAAGGACCTGACCGGCAAGGCGCTGGGCGAGCCCGTGCTGGACCGGGCGTTCGGCAACATCGAGCTGACGCTGGACCCCCAGGCCAGGAGCTTCCCGCGGCTCGCGAACGACGCGGTGACGGCCGGGGTGGCGAAGGAGGCCGCGGACGTGGCCGGCATCGCCGACTTCACGCTGCTGAACAAGGTGCTCTCCGCGGCGGGCAAGCCGACCGTGGACCCCGCAGGCATGGACAAGAAGTAACTCGTCGAGGAAGGCAGGCACACCATGACCGCCACGCTGGAAACCCCGACGTCCGTGTCCGATGTGGACGCCGCGGTGACCTTGTCCGGGGTTCGGAAGGTCTTCGGCCACGGCGCTTCCGGCGTCGTCGCGCTCGACGGCGTCGACCTGCGCGTCGCGCCGGGCGAGTTCGTGTGCCTGCTGGGCGCGTCCGGCTGCGGCAAGTCGACCTTGCTCAACCTGGTCGCCGGGCTGGACGCGCCCACCTCGGGCAGCATCGAGCTGACCACGTCACGGCCCGCCGTGATGTTCCAGGAGGCCGCGCTCATGCCGTGGCTGACGGCGGCGCGCAACGTGGAGCTGCCGATGCGGCTCGCCGGCGTCAAGCGCGGTCCGCGGCGGGAGAAGGCCAGCGAGCTGCTGTCGCTGGTGCGGCTGGTCGGCGCGGGTCACAAGCGCCCGCACGAGCTGTCCGGCGGCATGCGGCAGCGCGTGGCGCTGGCCCGCGCGCTGGCGTCCACGCTGGGCAGCGCCCAGGACGGCACGCCCGGCCTGCTGCTGATGGACGAGCCGTTCGCCGCGTTGGACGCCATCACCCGCGACGTGCTCCAGGCGGAGCTGGTGCGGGTGTGGCGCGAGACGTCCACGGCGATCGTGTTCGTCACGCACGACGTGCGCGAGGCCGTGCGGCTGGGCCAGCGCGTCGTGCTGCTGTCGTCCCGCCCCGGCCGGGTGGTGCGCGAGTGGTCCACTGTGGACTGCGACGAGCCCGCCGTCATCGACGAGATCACGACCCACCTGCGAGAGGTGATCAGCGGTCATGCCGCAGCTTGACACTGACCTCGCGGCCGTCGGCGCGGGCCTCGACGCGCTCGACGCGCCGTCGCAGGAGCGGCGCCCGTCGCTGCGGAAGCGCTTCCTCCGCACCGCGGTGCCGCCGCTGATCGCGTTCGCCCTGCTGCTGGGTGTCTGGCAGGGGTTGTGGGCGTTGGCGCTCTGGCCGGAGTACCAGCTGCCGTCGCCCGCGTCGGTGTGGGCGGCGGTGGCCGAGGCGATCCAGACCGGCCGGGCGTTCGAGGTGCTGTGGACGTCCGTCAGCCGGGCGGTGCTCGGCTTCCTCACCGCGGTGGTCATCGCCACCCCGCTCGGGTTGCTGATCGCCAAGGTGCGGGTGGTGCGGGCGGCGATCGGGTCGCTGCTGACCGGTCTCCAGTCGTTGCCGTCGGTGGCGTGGGTGCCGGCGGGCATCCTGTGGTTCGGCGCGACGCCGTCGACGATCTACTTCGTGGTGCTGATGGGTTCGGTGCCGTCGATCGCCAACGGCCTGGTGTCGGGCGTCGACCAGGTCCCGCCGCTGCTGCCGCGCGTCGGCCAGGCGTTGGGCGCCGGTCGGTTCGCGTCCGCCCGGCACATCCTGCTGCCCGCCGCCCTGCCCGGCTACCTGGCCGGGTTGAAGCAGGGGTGGGCGTTCTCGTGGCGGTCGCTGATGGCGGCGGAGATCATTGCGACGTCGCCGCAGCTCGGCGAGGGCCTGGGGCAGTACCTGCACAACGGGTCGGCGTTGAACGACATCTCGATGGTGATCGCGGCGATCTTCCTGATCCTGCTGGTGGGTGTCGGGATCGAGCTGCTGGTGTTCCGGCCGTTGGAGCGGGCGGTGCTGCGGGCGCGCGGGTTGACGGGTGCCCTGTGACGGCGTTGGTGGCCGTGGCGCACGGCAGTCGCGATCCGCGGTCGGCGGCGACGGTGCACGCGTTGCTGGACGTGGTGCGGGCGTTGGCGCCGTCGCTGGACGTGCGCGGGTCCTTCCTGGACCTCTCCGTGCCGCTGCTGGGCGACGTGCTGCGGGGTGTGGCGGCGGACGGTCACCGTTCCGCCGTGGTGGTGCCGTTGTTGCTGGGCAAGGCCTTCCACGCCCGGGTCGACGTGCCGAGCGCGGTGGCGGAGGCCCGGCTGCCTTCCCTCGACGTGACGATCGCGGACGTGCTGGGCCCCGATCCCCGGTTGGAGTCGGCGGCGCTGCGGCGCCTGGCGTCCGTGGGCGTGCGGTCGCGTGACCGCTCGCTGGGCGTGGTGCTGGCCGGCGCGGGTTCGTCGCACGCCCCGGCCAACGCCCTGGTGGCGTCGATCGCCGCCCGGTGGGCCGCGGGTTCGGGCTGGGCCGGGGTGGAGCCG
>NZ_JBHTLK010000383.1:0-3661 GCF_042678885.1 Saccharothrix hoggarensis | reverse complement strand
CGGGGCCGTCGAGCGGCGGCGGTCCGGGGTCGGCTCGGCGCGGTCGGCACGGTCGGAGCGGTCCGCGCGGGGGCGCTTCGGGCGGTCCTCGGGGTTCGGCTTGTCGCGGTCCGGGCGGGGGCGGTCCGGTGCGCGCTTCGCCTCGCGCTTCTCGTCCTTCGTCAGCCGGTTCGGGTCCTGCTGGGTCATCACCCGGACGATGCCGAGGATCACCGTGACGGCCGTCGTCACCGCCATCGCGGGGAACCCGTCGATCAGCGGCTTGCCGAGCTGGAGACCGGCCGACGCGAGCCCCCCGCTGGGCAGGCCCTGCGTGAACACGACCAGCAGCGGCACGACGATGGCCAGGATCAGCGGCGGCTGGACGATCGGGCCGAACATCGACCGCCGCTCGACGAACACGACCGCGCCGACGCACCCGAGGAAGAACGTGACGGCGAACACCCAGCCCACGGTCTGCGCGGCCGACCCGACGTCGACGTACGTGCCGATGATGGCCACCACGAACGCGATGAGCACCGCGGCCCACCACGGCAGCCCCCGGAAGCTGCCGAACATGGCGCGGTCGTTCCAGCGGACGGCGGAGACCTCGTCGTCCTCCGGCTCGCTGCGCGAGTCGTCACGCGTTGCAGCGGTCACCGCACACTCCTCGTTCGGCCTGGTTCCGACACACTCTATTACGCCTCGCGGGCGTCCAAGGGTGCACCGATGCCGGCCTCGTCCGTCCGCCGGACCAGCGGCAGGGGCGTGACGTCGGACGACGCGTTGCTCAGCGGCTCGACCGCCGCCCGGAATCCCTCCAACGCGTCCAGCTCGCGCCGCCGCGCCGACAGGAACCGCTGGAGGTGCGTGCTGGACAGGTTCACCGCGTCGATCGCGCCGTCCGCGGCCCGGTGGGCACGTCCCGCCGCCGCCCTGACCTGCTCGACGTCGTCGGCCAGCGCCCGGTCCGTCACCGCGAACATCGCCGCCGACGCGATCACCGCGAACCCGGTCGGCCCGCACAGGAACACCCGCCGGTCGAGCAGCCACCGCAGCAGCTCGGGATCGGTGTCCAGCGCCGCCACGACCGCGCCGTCGTTCGGCACGAACATGACGGTGCCGTAGATCGCGTCCGCCCACCGCTGGTAGCCCTTGCCGGCCAGCTCGGCGGCACGCGCGCGGATGTTCCGGACGTGCACGCGCAACGCGTCGGCGCGCTCCGACGCGTCGTCGGTCTCCACCGCCTCCGCCCACGTGGCCATGCTCATCTTCGCGTCCACGGGCACCTGCCGGCCGCCGCCGACGTTGAGCACCAGGTCGGGCCGCACGGAACCGCCGCCGGCGACGTCGACCTGCAGGCTGAAGTGGATTCCCTCGCGCAGGCCCAGCGCCCGCGCCGTCTCCACCAGCACCTTCTCGCCCAGCTCGCCCCGGCCGCTCACCGAGGAGAACGCCACCTCGTACCGCTGCAGCGCCGCCCACTGCGCGTCGCCGCGTTCCCGTTCCGCCCGCACCGCGGCCAGCGCGGCGTCGGTGCGCCGCACGCTGTCCTGGTAGAGCCGCCACAGGAACACGAGCGCACCCGCGAGCAGGAGCGCCACGACCACCGCCGCCGTGCTGAGGACCGCCGTCATCCCACGATCATCGCGCACCCGTGTCCGACCACACGTTCGAGCGACACGCCGAGCGGGGTTCCGGGGTTCGGGCGCGACCGCCCCTAGCGTGGCCGGCGTGAAGATCCTGCACACGTCCGACTGGCACGTGGGGCGCACCTTCCACGGCCGTGACCTGCTGCGGGAACAGGAATCGGTGCTCAGCGGCCTGGCCGACACCGTGGCGGACGAGCGGGTCGACGCGGTCGTGGTGTCCGGCGACCTGTTCGACCGGGCGGTGCCGAACGCGGAAGCCGTCGCGGTGTGCGCGCGGGTGCTGAAGCGGGTGCGGGCGGCGGGCGCGCAGATCGTCGTCACGCCCGGCAACCACGACTCGGCGGCGCGGCTAGGGTTCCTCGGCGCGTTCACCGAGGCGGGCGGCCTGCACCTGCGGACGCGGATCGCGGACCTGGCCGAGCCGGTGCTGCTGGCCGACGAGCACGGCCCGGTCGCGGTGTACGGCATCCCGTTCCTGGAGCCGGAGACGGCGCGGCAGGCATTGGGCGTGCCGGACGCGAAGGGCCACGCCGGCGTGCTCGCGGAGGCGATGCGGCGCGTCAAGGAGGACCTGGCGGGACGGCGCGGCGCCCGGTCGGTGGTGCTGGCGCACGCGTTCGTGACGGGCGGCGAGCCGTGCGAGTCGGAGCGGACGATCGCGGTCGGCGGCGTGCAGGACGTGCCGGGCGGGGTGTTCTCCGGGGTCGACTACGCGGCGCTGGGCCACCTGCACGGGCAGCAGACGCTGGCCGAGCACCTGCGCTACTCGGGCAGCCCGGTGGCGTACTCGTTCTCCGAGGCCAGGCACCACAAGCAGGTGTGGCTGGCCGAGCTGGGCCCGGAAGGGCTCGCCGGGGTGGAGAAGCGGGCGCTGCCCGTGCCGCGGGCGTTGTCGACGTTGAGCGGCGAGCTGGAGGACCTGCTCGTCGCGCCGGAGCACGAGGACGTCGCCGACCACTTCCTGTCGGTGACGCTGACCGACCGCGTGCGGCCGTTGGACGCGCTGCGCCGCCTCCAGTCGCGGTTCGCGCACGCGGTGCACGTGGAGTGGCGGCCGGAGGGCGGGCGGACCGGTGAGCTGCGGTTCGCCGAACGGGTCCGCGGCCACACCGACGAGGAGGTCGCCTGCTGCTTCCTGGAGGACGTGCGCGGCGAGCGGCCCGGCGAGCGGGAGCTGGGCCTGCTGCGCGAGGCGTTCGCGGCGGCGGCCCGGGAGGAGACGGCGTGAAGCTGCACGAGCTGGTGGTGAGCGGTTTCGGCCCGTACGCGGGGGTGGAGCGGGTCGACTTCGACCGGCTCGGCGCGGACGGGCTGTTCCTGCTGCACGGCGACACCGGCGCGGGCAAGACCACGTTGCTGGACGCGGTGGCGTTCGCGCTGTTCGGGAAGGTGCCGGGCGCGCGCGGCGACGTGAAGCGGCTGCGCTGCGACTACGCCCACCGGGACACGCCGACGTTCGTGGAGCTGGAGCTGACCGTGCGCGGCCGGCGGCTGCGGGTGAAGCGGTCGCCCGAGTACGACCGGCCGAAGAAGCGCGGCGACGGCGTGACGCGGCAGCAGTCTCAGGTGTCGCTGACGTGGATCAGCGGCTGGGAGGGCGAGGGGCACACCCGCATCGACGAGGTGGCCCGCGAGGTCGACGACCTGCTCGGCATGACGGCGGAGCAGTTCTTCCAGGTGGTGCTGCTGCCGCAGGGCGAGTTCGCGCGGTTCCTGCGGGCGGAGACGGCCGAGCGGGAGAAGCTGCTGGAGAAGCTGTTCGGCACGGAGCGCTTCCTCGACGTGGAGCGGTGGTTCCGCGAGCGCCGCCGGGAGCGCAAGCGCGAGGTCGACCAGCTCGCCCTCGAGCACCGCGACCTGGTGCAGCGGGTGGCCGAGGTGGCGCTGGAGGAGCCGCCGGAGGGCGGTGGCGACGCGGAGTGGCTCAGCTCCCTGCTGAAGCGGCTGGACGAGGCCGAGCGGGAGGCCGACCAGGTGGCGGCGGAGGCCGTGGCCCGGCGCGCGGAGGCCGAGGCGGCCTGGCAGGCGGC
>NZ_JBHTLK010000382.1:0-3674 GCF_042678885.1 Saccharothrix hoggarensis | reverse complement strand
CGACCAGCGCGAGCCGGCCGCGCGGCAGGACGCGGGCGGCGGCCACCGTCACGCCGGCGCCCTTCACCTTCTCCGCCGCGATCTCCACCCGGCCGCCGCCGGACAGCTGCACGGCGCCCCGCAGCGCCGCCGCCTCGGCGACGCTGGGGATGCCGATGGCGAGGTCCGCCGGGTTCGGCACCGGGATCACGGCGAGTTCCTCGCCGGGGTAGGCGAGCAGCGGCGCGGTGGTCGAGTCGTGCCAGAAACCCCAGTCCTCCAAGGCGTCGGCGATGCCGGGTTCGGCGACCTTGCGGTCCAGCGTGGCGAACGCCCGCACGGCCCGCAGGTCGAGCCCGCGCTTCTCCTCCAGCTGCGCGAGCGCCGCCGACACGGCCGACGCGGACACCCCCGTGCTCGACCCGACGCCCACGACGAGCGTGCGCGGCACGACCCGCACCACGCGGTCGTCCCGCGGGCCCTTGGGGACGCGGTCGTCCACCAGCACGGTCCACGCCGCGTCGTGCCCGGCCGGGCCGGTCAGGACGTTGTCGGGCAGCGCGGGCAGCGGGAACCCGAGGGGGTTGGCCAGCAGCACGGGTTCGCCCTGCCGCACCGCCTCGCCGCACGCGGCCAGGTCGCCGTCCACGGTGGCGTCCAGCAGCTCGACCAGTTCGTCCAGCGGCGAGTCGACCGACGCCGAGGTGACGACGGCGTGCCCGCCGAGGACGTCGGCGATGCGGCCGGCCAACGCGTCCGCGCCGCCCAGCAGCGCCACCGCGAAGCCGCCGTCCACGCACACCACGCCGGGGTCGGACCGCTCGTCGCGCAGCAGCGGGGCGACGAGCCGCACGGTGGCCTCCGTGCCGAGGAAGAACACCGCCGACCCGAGCCTCGGCCACAGGGCGCGCAACGCGGGCCCGACCGGCCCGTCCGGCACGACCGCGTCCGGCCCCAGGAAACCCGCCAGCTCGACCGCGGCCCGCCGCCCGCGCCCGCCGGCGGCGAACACGCCGATCACGCCTTCTTCCTCCCCCACAGCACGGTCACCGGGTTGGTGGCCAGCAACGCGCCACCGGCCAGCCGGGCCGCCGACAGCTGGCTGCCCTGCACGTCGTAGCCGGCCTCCAGCAGGGCGTCGCGCGCGGCGACCACGCGGTCGAGGTCCCGGGTCGCCACCACGACCCGCCCGGCGCCCGTCCGCGCGCACCGCCGCACCACGACCACGCCACCGCCGCCGATGAACACGGCGTCGGGCCGGGGCAGCTCGCCCGCCTCGGCCAGCTCCGCTTCCACCACCCGCACGTCCGCGCCGTGCGCGGAGGCGTTGGCGATGATCCGCACGCACTGCACGGGGTCGCGTTCCACCGCGACCACCGCCGCGCCGAGGCGGGCGCACTCGACGCCGACCGCGCCGGGTCCGGCGCCGACGTCCCACACCAGCACGCCGGGGCGGGGCGCGAGCCTGGCCAGGGCCAGGGCGCGCACCTCGGCGACGGCGACCATGCCCTCGCGGTGGGCGAACTCGTCGTCGGGCAGCGCCCAGTCGTCCGGCGCCCAGCCGCGGGGGGTGGGCGCGAAGCGCTGCTCGGCCAGGCACAGGATCGCACCGGGCTCCGGCCACGGGCGCGCCACCGCGTCCGCTGGGTCCACAGTGGACAGACCGGCGGCGGACTCGACGACGAGGGTGCGCCGCCACCCCGCCAGGCCGCGGGCCAGCTCCGCCGGGTCCGCGCCGGACACCACGACGGCGGGCCGGGCCCGGCACACGTTCAGCGCGTGCCGGGGACCCGCCTCGGCGGCGTCCACGACGGTCACCTCGGCCCACGAACGGCCGGCTTCGGTGACGAACCGGTGCAGTGCGACGACGTCCATGTCAGGTGGCGCGCTTGCTCTTCTTGGACCGCGACGCGGTCTGCTTGCGCGGCGTCGTGCTGGCCCTGACCGTCGTGGTCCGCTTCGCGGCGGCGGCGACCACCGGCTTCGGCTTCGGCTCGACGGCCTCCGCGGACTCCGCCTGGTCCACCACCAGCTCCAGCAAGGGCTCGCCGACCGGCTCGGGCTTCGCCTTCGCCCCGGCGCGCTTGGTGCGCGCCGTCTCCTGCCAGTCGTGCACCGCGGACCACGCCGCGGCCGACGGCGAGTCGGGGTCCGTCCGGGGCGTCACGGGCTCGTCCACCAGCGGCGCCGGGCCGGACGGCTTCGGCACGGGACGGTTCGCGCGCAGCGACCACTTCGACGGCCGGGCGCGGCGCACCGGCTCGTCGCCCTCGACCACCGGGGAACGGCGGCGGGGCGCGGGCTCCGCGAGCACCTTGCCGACCAGGAACAGCGTGGTGCGGTAGAGCTTGTGCTCCTTGACGCACGCCTCCAGCTCGCCGACCGTGGTCTGCACGACCGTCTCGTCCGGCAGGGACACCTTGTAGGCCACCACGACCGGCGTGTCGTCGGCGCAGCCGCCCGCGCGCAGCTGCTCGACCAGCAGGCCGGTGCGCGCGCCGGACGCGGAGATCGCCATCGTGGTGCCGTGCGCGGCGAACTCCCTGACGTGCTCGGCGGACTCGGGGCCCGCGAGCACGAGCGACTGGGCGACGTCCGACGTGGTCAGCTCGCGGCCGACGGCCGCCGCCGCGGCGGACACCTGGGACACGCCGGGCACGACGTCGGTCTCCAAGCCCAAGCGCCGGCACACCTCCTGCTGGTCGCGCAGCCCGCCCCACAGCGACGGGTCGCCCGCGTGCAGCCGCACCACCTTCAGCCGGCCCGCCGACGCGCGCCGGTACACCTCGACCACGTCGGCGTCGGCGACCCGGGAGAAGTCGACCAGTTCCGCGTCGGGGCGAGCGTGCTCGCGCACGCACTCGGCCTCGACGACGCTCGGGGCCCACAGCACGACGTCGGCCTCGGCTATCCGCTTCGCGCCGCGCACGGTGATGAGATCGGCGGCGCCGGGACCGGCGCCCACGAAGGAGACCCGACCAGTCATCACAACTGCTCCCCACGACGTGTTCGGCTGGTGGGCAAGGACCGTACCGCGCGAGCGCGATCCACTATCGGGTGGCCTCGGACCGCGTGGAGTCCGCCGCGCAGGCCCGCACGAAGCGGGTCACGGCCTCCGGCGCGGACGCCGGGTGGGTGTGCAGGTACGACGCGTGGACGCGGCCGAGGACGAACCCCTCGGCCACGGGACGGGAGTCGTGGCCGCGCCACCGCCAGGCGGGACGCGCGCCGTGCGGGACGCTCAACGCGGTGCGGTGGAACTCGTGCCCGGTGATCCGCGTGCCCGCGCGGGCCAGCACGGAGTCCTGCGGCGCGACGGCGTCGCGGTAGCCGAGGGTGAGGCGGGGCGTCATGGCGCCGTCCGCGTCGACCACGCCGCACATGGGCGCGCCGTCGAGCGACTTCGCCAGGTACAGCAGGCCGCCGCACTCGGCGTGCACGGGCGCGCCGGAGCTGGCGAGGGCGGTGACGGCGGCGCGCAGCCCCTCGGCGGCGGACTGCTCGGCGGCGTGCTGCTCGGGGAAGCCGCCGGGGAGCACGAGACCGGCGGCGCCGTCGGGCAGCGCCTCGTCGCGCAGCGGGTCGACCACGACGACGTCCGCGCCCGCGGCCTCGAGCAGCTCGACGTGCTCGGCGTAGCCGAAGGTGAACGCCGCGCCGCCCGCGACGGCGATCCGGGGCGCGCCCGCGACCCG